>NZ_DASVFL010000001.1:0-46411 GCF_036380075.1 Lentzea sp.
GTGTTCGCGGGCAGCGCGATCCAGAACGTCGCCGCGACCCCTCCCCAGACGAACGCCGCCGCCAGCAGCGAACCGGGCTGCGCGGTGTAGCGGTTGTGGTGGCGCAGGATCAGCAGCCACGGGACCAGGTACAGCCCGAACAACAGCACGCCGCCGGTCAGCGCCGGACCGTAGAAGTGCGCGCCGGGGCCGAAGTAGCGCAGCATCGCCAGCGCCCCGCCGCCCACGCCCAGCGCGTAGACCCAGAACGCCAGGTTGTGCGGCTGCACCAGGCGGAACGGCAGGCCCCACCCGGACTGCTCGATGGCGTCGAGCTGCGCGGACTTGGCCGCGGTGGCGGTCATCGGGTCGCTCCCGGCGTGATGCTGCGCAGGAGCTCGCCCACGCTGTCCTGGTACCGCTCGAACTGACCGGGCGCCGCGCGCACGGTGACCAGCAGCGCGGGCGCCTGCACCGCCGGGCCCGGCGCCATCTTGAACGCGACGTCCACCTGGTCGCCGCTCGGGGCCGTGGCGCTCTGCACGACGCCCACGAGCCCGCCGGCGGTCGTGAGGGTGCCGCGGGAGCCGTCGACGCCCTGGGCGCCCTCCGACCGGAGCACCTGGTCGAGGAAGGCGTCCGCCGTCCCGGTGAACGCCGCGCCGCGCAGGGTGATCGTCGCGCCGCCCGTCGCCAGGCGCACGTCCAGGCTCGCCGGGGACGCGGACCCGCGGCCCGCGAGGGTGCCGCTCTCCAGCTGCCACCCGACCGGCGGGACCGCCGTCGCCCCGTCGCCGAGGTCGAGCACGTCACCGGCCCGGATCTCGTTGTGCCACGGGACCGCGGCGTTCAGCGCGGGCAGCCCGTACGCGAGCAGGAGCGCGACGGCGAGGGCGATCAGCGCCGGTCTGAAGGTGCGGCGGTCGAGCCCGAGGAACCTGTGCTCGACGGCGATCCACTCCGGCGGTGCGGTCATGTCCTCCACCTGACCACACCCCGGCGCTCCCGGCTCGCCGAGCCTGCCGCGTGAGCCGCGCTCGAGCCGGTCCCGAGACCCTCCGGCTGCCGCCGCTCCGCATCCTGTCCCGTACGAGAGGTGCCTCCCGATGGCCGCTACCCGCACCGACGCCCGGACGCGAACCCTCCTGACGGCGGCGGTGGTCCTCACCGCCGTGGTCCTGGCCCTGGTCGCGCACGCCGTCCACACCGCCGACCCGTACTGGAGCCTGCGCTGGGCGGTGGACCTGCGCGTCTACCTCGCCAGCGGGCAGGCGGTGCGCGACGGGCAGTCGCTCTACGACCTGACCGTGCTGTCGCCGCTGTACGGGCCGATGTCGTACACGTACCCGCCGCTCGCCGCGATCGCGGTCTTCGCTCCCCTGTCGTTCCTCCCGATCGGCCCGGCGGGCCTGCTCTGGAACATCGCCTCGCTGGTCGCGCTGGGCGGCGTGGTGTGGCTGGCGCTCGGGATCGCCGGCGTGCGCGACCGCCGGGTCCGCGGCGCGCTGGCGGTGGCCGGGCTGGTGCTGGTGTCGGTGCTGCTGCCGGTGCGCGTGCAGCTCGTCGCCGGGCAGATCAACGCGTTCCTGCTCCTGCTGGTGCTGCTGGACTTCCGCCCGCACGCGGGACGGTGGCGCGGTGTCGGCATCGGCGTCGCGGCGGGCCTGAAGGTGACGCCGCTGATCTTCATCGGCTACCTCGTCGTGACGCGGCAGTGGGCGGCCGCGCGGACCGCGGCGCTCGCGTTCCTGGGCACGGTCGCGGCGGGTTTCGCCTTCTCCCCCGCCGACTCGCTGGAGTACTGGGGCGGGCTCGTCGTGCAGTCGTCGCGGGTGGCCGACGTGTTCGTGACGCCGAACCAGTCGTTGTCCGGCGCGATGGCGAGGGCGCTGGGCACGGCGGGCTTCGACCGGTGGTGGCTCGTCGTGCTCGCGGCCGTGGCGCTGGCCGGCCTCGCGGTGGCGCGGTGCGCGCACCGGCGCGGCTCGGACTTCCTGGGGTTCTCGGCCGCCGCGGTCACCAGCCTGCTCGTGTCGCCGGTGAGCTGGGAGCACCACTGGGTGTGGGTCATCCCGCTGCTCGTCTGGCTCGCCGTCCAGGCGCACCGGCGGCGTTCGGCCGGGCTGGCGGTCACGACGGCTGTGCTCGCGGTCGTGTTCACGGTGCGGTGGTTCGCGCTGCTCGGCGTTCCCGAGGTGCCGCCGGACCTGGCGGAGCTGACGGTGTGGCAGCACGTCGCCGCCGCGCTGTGGCCCGTTACCGGACTGCTGCTGCTGTTTCCCGGATCGCTGTGGGTGACTCGGTTGCACAGCAACAACAACAGCTCTCGTCCGGTGCCGTCGTCCCGCACCGCGGCGTGACGGCGACCGGTCCCTGCGCCCGCGCGAACGTGCGCTCGCCCAGCTTGAGCTCACCCGAGCAGCGGTCCCGTCCCGGGCAGCTTCGCAGCAGCGTCACGGCGGGTGCCTCGGTGATCACCGACGGCCTGCGCGCCGCACCGCCCGGCCATTGGACGGAGATCGAGATCGACGAGGAGTTGTTGTCGTAGCGGGATTCCAGGAGCGTGCGGTCGGGGTTGACCGTGGTGACGACGTCGTAGGTGCCGGAGGCGACGTCGGTGAGGTCGAGCCACTGGAAGTCGACCTGGTAGCGGTAGTCGTCGCCGCTGCCGACGGAGATACCCTCGACCACCTCGGTGGCGGCGGGATCGCGGTAGCCGCACCGGTTCTGCGCCAGCTGCTTCGCCAGCTGCCCCTCCGGGCTGGCCGGGTCGCGCGTCGCACCGGGCAGCGCGCCCGCGTCGGCGGTGCGGTAGCGGTCGCCGAGGCAGAAGCCGTTCTTGCGGTCGGCGACGACGGTCCGGCCGCCGGGCGTGCGCAGCTGCATCCGCGCGAAGTTCAGGAGGTGCCAGTGCCGGTGCGCCTTGGCGGGCTCGTAGTACATCGACGTGGCGGTGGCCCGCTCGGCCTGGTCGAACGTGGCGGGGATCGGCGCGCCGCGGCCGTGCTGGAACCCTTGGCGCACCTGCATCTCGTCCGCCCCGGCGCGCGAGCGGCGGCCGTAGAGCAGCAGCGGTCCCTCACCGACGTTGTCCTCGGCGGTGGTGAACCGCAGCCGCACCGACCTGATGCCGCCGGACGTGACGCAGTCGCCGCTGGGGTCCTTCGGGTCGGTGACCATGCAGACGTCCCAGTCGCGGCACAGCGCGGGATCGCCGCCGTAGCCGCCGGCGCACCCGACCGGCGCCTGCCGCAGGTCGGGCAGCAGCGGCTGCCGCACGGCCGCCTGCGCGGGCGTGACCGAGGACGCGACGATCACCAACACGGACGCGAGCGCGCCCAGCACCTTGCCGAACCCCATGCCGCAGAACCTAATGCGCGAAAAGCACGATCCCCCGTTCTCGGCGCGAGGTGCACCCGGCCGGGTGACACCCGTGACGCGATGCGATGAACTCCGCGGTCGCGTTCCCCGGTCCGCCGCGCCGTCACCCGAAGAGGACGCGCGCGAGGTGCCGCGCCACTCCCATCGGCGAGCGGTCCGGTGTGGACGGTTGCTCGACCGGCAGCATCGCCCGCAGCTCGTCGTCCGTGGCCGGGTGCGCGGCCAGGGCGGCGGTGCGCAGCACGTCGCGGCCGACCGCCAGTCCACCGCGGACGGTGACCTCCTTGCCGTCCACGACCCGCACGTAGACGTGGGCGTCCTCGAAACGCTCGTAGCGCACCGAGGGCGACTCGACCACGCACTCCAGGGCGCCGTAGACGCACTGGCCGTCGAAGGCGGTGCGGGTGGAGAACTCGATGTTCCTCGCACCGGGCAGCAGCGCCCTGTCGTCCGGGGTGAAGACCGTGCCGCCGGACGAGACGGACGTCGCCGAGTAGCCCGGCACGGTGGCGGTGACGGCCCCGTCCTGCCCGGTGGGGCGGGCGGTGAGCAGCGCGTCGCGCAGGACCGCGCGGTCGAACGACTTCGGGCCGGCCAGCACCAGCCGACGGCCGTCGACGCGGTGGACGTAAGCGTTGCCGACGGGCCCCTGCACGAAGAACAGACCGGGGCGCTCCACCTCGCAGTCCGGGCCGCTCGGGTACCGGGTCTGGTAGGGGTCGACCTGGCAGTCCGGCGCGTCCGGTTCGGCGTACAGCTGCACGAACGGCGACGGCGGCGTGCTGCTCGGGTCCACGTCGAGCGGTCTGAGCTGCCACGACCGCTGGTTCGAGACCACCCCGTAGCCCGGCACCGAGGCGACCAGGAGCGACCTCACGTCGTCCCCGGCGGCGCGCCTGTCCACGTCGGACGGCAGGGTCGCGGCGAGCGCGTCGAGCAGCACCAGGCCGAGGGCGGTCAGCACGGCCAGCGACCCGAGCGCCAGGTACCACCGGCGCAGCAGCGTTCCGGCCACGAGCGCGAAGAGCAGGGCGGTCGCGGGCACCCACAGCACCGGCGACCCGCTGAGCCCGAGCCCGGCCTCGTCGCCGACCGACCAGCCGAGCAGCCACAGGACCGTGCCCGCGGCCGCGACGAGCACCGCCCAGAACACGCGTCCGCCGCCGCTGCCGCCGAAGCGCGACTCGTCCGGCGCGACCTGCGCCACGAAGGTCAGCAGGACCACGAACAGCACGACGACGAGCAACGTCAGTGCGACGAACCCGGCCGTGCCCGCGAACAGGCCGACGACCGCCGTGCCGGCCGCGACCGGCGCCATGACCGCGCCCGTGATCCCCGCCAGCCCGGTCCGCAGCCACCACCGGCGCCGAGCCCCCACCTCGTCCACACCCGCCACTGTGCCAGTGCGGACCACCGCGGGGGCATCCGCAGAACTACTCAGGACGCAGAACTGCGCAGTCAGGACGCGCGGCGCAGCAACCGGTGCGTCCGCCTGACCGCGGCCAGCCGCTCGTCGCCGTTGATCGCGAGGGCGCGCACGACCGGGTCCTCCGGTCCGCGCCGCTGCCGGATCTCGGCCAGCCTGCCCTGCACCGTCGTCGGCTGCCCGTCCGGGCCGGTGGACATGTCGGAGTACCAGAGCGCGTCGCGCAGCCGGCCCCGGTGGTCACCGAACTCGGCGAGCTGGTCGGCCAGCCCGACGAGCCCGGCGACGGCCGACGCGCCGGAGTGGTGCGCCACGAGGGAGCACACGCGTTCGGAGAGACCGGCCCGGCGCAGGTAGCGCGCGCCGTCGAGCGAGTGCAGACCGGTGTCCTTCAGCTCGGAGGCGTAGCCGATGTCGTGCAGCCAGGCCGCGGCGACGAGCAGCTCGCGTTCCTCGGCGGGCAGCACCCTGGCCACCCGCTCGGCCCGGCGGGCGACGCCGGCGGTGTGGGCCCACCGGCGCGGCAGCTCGTCCGCCAGCAGCCGCCGGGCGGTGTTCCTGGCCCAGCTGGTGAGGAACGTCCCGGACATCTCGGGCACGTCGGCGGAGAAGTCGCGTGCGGACGCCCGCACGGCCCGGGCCACCAGCAACGGCACGTAGTCCTGCACCCTGGCGCCGCCGAAGCGGGCCCTGGCGCGTTCGATCCACTCGTGCACCAGGCTCGGCGGCACCTCGACGTGCTCGCGGACCAGCCGGGCCTCCAGGCGCCGGATTCGCTCGTCCGCCTGGCTCACGGCTTGGGTCGTGGTCGTCACCCCTCCACCGTAAGGCGCTTCCGGCGGTTCGCCGAGGGCCGATCGACCTGATCACATCGCGGGGGGTCCATGACGTCCGTCATGCCCACGTCGTGACGCCCGATCCCCTCGCTCCCGGCCGCCCGCTCCGAGCATTGTGGACATGACCCGGACAGCGGTACGGGCCGGCGCCGCGGTGGCGCTGAGCGGCCTGAGGAAGAGGTTCGGCGAGGTGGTCGCGCTGCTCGGCCTGAACGGCGCGGGCAAGTCCACGACGGTCGACCTGGCCAAGGCGCTGCACCTGTCCGAGGGCACCGTGCGCAACCACCTCAGCTCCGCGATCGGCAAGACCGGCGCCCGCACGCGGGCCGAGGCGGTAAAGGTGGCCGAAAGCAGCGGGTGGCTCTGGCTACGCTGGCGCGGTGCGAGGATTCAGCCAGGTAGACGTGTTCACCGACGAGTTCCTGTACGGCAACCCGGTCGCGGTCGTGCACGACGCGGACGGCCTCTCGGACGCCGAGATGGCGGCGTTCGCCCGCTGGACGAACCTGGCCGAGACGACGTTCCTGCTCTCCCCTGACTCCCCCGAGGCCGACTACCGGCTGCGGATCTTCACGATCAGCCGCGAGCTGCCGTTCGCCGGCCACCCCACCCTCGGGTCGGCGCGCGCCTGGCTGGCCGCCGGCGGGGTGCCGCGGGTGGCGGGCCGGGTGGTGCAGGAGTGCGGTGCCGGCCTGGTCACCGTGCGGGAGGAGGGCGCACGCCTGGCGTTCGCCGCCCCGCCGTTGACGCGCAGCGGCCCGGTGACGCTGTCGGACCTGCTGGCCCTCGCCACGGCGTTGCGGGTCCGGCCGGAGGACGTCGTCGACGCGCAATGGGCCGACAACGGGCCGGGCTGGGTCGCGGTGCTGCTCGCCTCGGCGTCCGCGGTGCTCGCCGTGAAACCGGACTTCGCGCGGTTCGGCGGGTTCCGCGGCGTGGGCGTGGTGGGACCGCACGAGGAGGGCGGCGACGCGGCGTTCGAGGTGCGGGCGTTCGTGGACGAGGGCAGCAGGTTCGACGAGGACCCGGTGACCGGCAGCCTGAACGCCGCGATCGCGCAGTGGCTGATCCCCGCCGGGCTGGCGGCGCCGTCGTACGTGGCCGCCCAGGGAACGGTGCTCGGGCGGCGGGGGCGGGTGCACCTGGCGCGGGACGGCGGCGAGATCTGGGTCGGGGGCGACACGGTCCTCGGGGTGACGGGCCAGGTCGCGCTCTGACCGGTCTTACGCGACGACGACCTCCACGCCCGCCGAGCGCAGCTTCTCCAGCTCCTCCACCGGCGCCGACGCGTCCGTGATCACCACGTGCACCTCGGTGATGTCGGCGATGCGCGAGAACGCCCGCTTGCCGACCTTCGACCCGTCCGCCAGCACGACCACGCGGTCGGCCGTGCGCAGCAGGCAGTTGTCGGTGTGCGCCTCGACCTCGTCGTGCGTGGTGATGCCGCCGCGCGCGTCGATGCCGTCCACGCCGAGGAACACCAGGTCCAGGCTGATGCCGGCGAGGGCGCGGTCGGCGATCGGGCCGACCAGCTCGTAGCTCTCCGGGCGCACGCCGCCGCCGGTCACGACCAGGTCGATCGTGGGGCGCGGGCACAGGTCCGAGGCGATGTTCAGCGCGTTCGTGACGACCTTCAGCGACCGGGTGCCGGCCAGCAGCCGGGCCAGTTCGGTGGTGGTCGTGCCGCCGTTGAGCCCCACCGAGTGGACGGACTCCGTGACGAGCCGCGCGGCCGCCTCGGCGATCTGGCGCTTCTCCTCGCGGCGGCCGACCCGGTAGCGCAGCGGCAGCTCGTAGATGACCTCGACGGCCACCGCGCCGCCGTGGGTGCGCTTGAGCAGCTTCTGCTCCTCCAGCGACTGCAGGTCGCGCCGGATCGACGCGACCGAGGTGCCGAGGTCCTCCGCGAGCCCGGTCACGGACACCGAGCCCGCGTCCGCGAGCTTGCCGAGAATCGCAGCCAGACGCTGCTCCTGACGCATCCGATCACTATAACGCAGGAAAGGTGCTCGGTTTGGCACGATTTACGCGATAACCACGCATCCGGCCTGAGCGTTATCGCAATGATGCGGGCAGCAGGTCGCCGTGCGCGGCGGTCATCGCGGTGACCAGCTCGTCGATCTGGCCGACGGTCAGCGCGGCGGCGGTGGCCGGGTCGCACAAGGCGGCGTGCCGGACGTGGTCCGGGTTGCCCTCGACCGCCGCGGCCACGGTCAGGTCGACGACGTTGAGGAAGCTCCGGTTGAGCGCGGCCAGCTGGCGCGGCAGCGCGCCGACGACGTGCGGGTGCACGCCCAGCCGGTCGAGCGTCGCGGGCACCTCCACGGCCATGCCCGCGGGCAGGTTCGAGATCAGGCCGTGGTTCGCGACGTTGACCTGGATCGTGCGCCGCTGCCCGGTCACCAGGCTGTGGATCACCTGCGGCGCGTACTCGACGGCCTCGTCCTCCAACGGGGGCGGCGGCTCGCCGGCGGCCAGCGCGTCCCGCGTCTTCTCGTACGTGGTCACGTTCCCGGCGCTGATCGAGGCGTAGTCGCGGACCGGGATCCGCAGACGGTCCACTTCGGACCGGTGCCGCAGGTACCACGGCACGTACTCGGACGAGTGCTCGCTCGTCTCCGTCGGGTAGAAGCCGAGCCTGCGGTACAGGTCCACGCGCACCCGCCGCACCAGCTCCGGGTCCGCCGCGATCGCCGCGTCCAGCGCCGGGTACAGGTCGCGGCCCTCGTGCTGCCACCGCAGGATCCACGCCTGGTGGTTCACGCCCGCGGAGAGGAAGTCGACCTCCTCGTGCGGCACGCCGACCAGCGCGCTCAGGTCGTGGATCGTCCAGTGCACCGAGTGGCACAGGCCGACCGCCTTCAGCCGCGGCGCGACGGTCGCCAGGTACTGGATGTTCATCGCCATCGGGTTGGTGTAGTTCAGCAGCCACGCGTCCGGGCACACGGCGAGCACGTCCGCCGCCAGCCCCTCCAGGAACGGGAACGTGCGCAGCCCGCGGAAGATCCCGCCGATGCCGAGCGTGTCGCCGATCGTCTGGCGCAGGCCGAACGACTCCGGCACGTCGAAGTCCCGCAGCGTCGCCGCGTGGCCGCCGATCGCGACCATGTTCACCACGACGTCCGCGCCCTCCAGCGCCTCCCGCCGGGACAACGAGGTGCGCACGCGCACCGAAGCGGAGGTCAGGCGAGCCAGGCCCGCCGCCACCTCCAGCCGTTCGGAGTCGATGTCGTGCAACGAGATCGTGACGTCCGCCAGCTCCGGGAACGACAGGACGTCGCGGAGCAGCTGGCGGGTGAACTCCACGGAACCGGCGCCCACGAACGCGATGGTGACCATCGATCAGCCTTCCAGGATCACGGAACGGGTCAGGTTGCGCGGGGTGTCGGGGTCGAGCCCGCGCAGCAGCGCCACCTCCACGGCGAGCCGGTGCACCGCGACGAGCTCGGCGAGCGGGTCGCGGTCGCGGGCCACCCACCGGCCGCCGGCCGCGGCCACGTCTGCGGCGAGGCCGTCCGGCGCGGCACCGAAGACCCACACCAGCGAGCCCTCGTCGGTGATCGCGACCGGGCCGTGCCGGTACTCGGTGGCCGGGTAGGACTCGGTCCAGCTCAGCGACGCCTCGCGCATCTTCAGCGCCGCCTCGGCCGCGAGGCCGGTCGTCCAGGGCGCACCGCCGAGGAACGTGAACTGGGTGCGCTCCACGAGGTCGGCGGGCAGCGGTTCGGCCAGCGCCCGTTCCGCGTCGAGGACCGCGCGGTCGAGCCGTTCGCCCAGGTGGGCGCGCAGCAGCACGAGGGCGGAGGTCGCGAACCGGGTCTGCACCACCGAGCGCTCGTCGGCGAACGGCAGCGCGACCACCCGGTCGGCCAGCTCGGTCACCGGCGTGCCGGGGGCGCCGACGACGGCCGTGGTGGGGACGTGCGACCGCAGCCGCCGCAGCACGTCGACCACCTCGGTGGTGGTGCCGGACCTCGTCAGCGCCACCACCCGGTCGTACCTTCGGCCGAACGGGAACTCGGACGCGGCGAACGCGTCGGTCTCCCCCAGCCCCTCGTCCTCGCGACGGCGGGCGTAGGCCTGGGCCATGAACCACGACGTGCCGCAGCCGACCACCGCGACGCGGTCACCGTGGGCGGGCAGGGCCGCCACGACCTCGGGTTCGGCGGCGAGCGCGACCGCGCGGCGCCAGCAGTCGGGCTGGGAGGCGATCTCGGCGGTGGTGTGCAGCTCCGCGGCGGACCTGGTCGGCATGGCGGGTTCCTCCGGTTGATCGGTCACTTGATGCCCGCCGCGGCCACCGACCGCACGAAGAACCGCTGGGCGAAGAAGAAGACGAGCAGGACGGGCAGCTGGCTCAGCACCGTACCGGCCATGAGCTTCGGCCAGTTGGTGGTGTGCGCGCCCTGGAAGCTCTGCAGTCCGAGCTGGACGGTCATCACCCCCGGGCTCTGCACGGCGATCAGCGGCCACAGGAAGTCGTTCCACGTCTGCAGGAACGTCAGCACGGCCAGCGTGGCGAGCGTAGGCCGCATCAACGGCAGCAGCACCTGGAACAACGTCCGCAGCCTGCTCGCACCGTCGATGCGCGCCGCCTCCTCCAGCTCGCGCGGCAGCGTCGTGAAGAACTGCCGCATCAGGAACACCCCGAACGCCGTGGCGAGGTTCGGCGCGATCAGGGCGCCCAGCGTGTCGACGAGCCCGAGCTGCCGCATCATGATCAGCAGCGGCAGCATGACGATCTGGAACGGCACCATCAGCGTCGCGAGCATCAGCACGAACGCCACCCTGGCGCCGATGAACCGGATCCGCGCGAACGCGTAGCCCGCGAGCGAGCAGAGCACCAGGTTGCCGGCCACGCAGACCACCGACACCACGAGGCTGTTGCCCAGCCACGACCCCAGCGGCGCGTCGTTCAGCGCGGCGGCGTAGTTCTCCCACTCGATCCCGCTCGGC
Organism: Lentzea sp.; assembly: GCF_036380075.1. Taxonomy (NCBI): domain Bacteria; kingdom Bacillati; phylum Actinomycetota; class Actinomycetes; order Pseudonocardiales; family Pseudonocardiaceae; genus Lentzea; species Lentzea sp. Next base: position 10,579 of record NZ_DASVFL010000001.1, read on the forward strand.
AGGCCGGGCGGGAACCGCCGCGACTCCTCCCGCGTCGAGATCGACACCAGCACCATCCACACCAGCGGGGTCACCATCACGAGCGACAGCGGGAACAGGATCAGGTGCAGCGCGCTCGGCCTGGTCATCGTGCCTCGTAGTGGGACGTGCGGCGGTTGAACCGCAGCTGGACGAGCGTGAAGGCGCCGATCACGACGAACACCGCGCAGCCGATCGCCGCCGCGTAGCCGCCGTCGAAGCTCACGAACGCCTCGTTGTAGAGGTGGTAGACGAGCACGGTGGTCGCCCGCAGCGGCCCGCCCTTGGTCGTCACGTAGACCGCGTCGAAGAGCTGCAGGCCGTTGATCGTGAGCCACACCAGCAGGAACCCGGTCGCGGGTGCCACCAGCGGCAGCTCCACGTGCCAGAACGACCCCGCGCGCCCGCAGCCGTCCAAAGAGGACGCTTCGATCAGGTCCTTCGGCACGTTCTGCAGCGCGGCGAGGTAGATGATGACCGCGAACCCGAGCCAGCCCCACACCGTCATCGCCACCACGGCGAACAACGCCTGGTTCGGATCCGTGAAGAAGCCCTGCTTCGGCAGCCCGACGGCGTCCAGCGCGGCGTTGACGAGCCCGAACTGCGGGTTGGCGAGCCAGCTGAACATGATTCCGGTCGCGACCGTCGAGGTCACCAGGGGCACCGACACCGCGAGGCGGTAGAACACGACACCGCGGATCTTCTGGTTGAGCATCACCGCGACCGGCAGCGCGAGCGCGAGCGTGACCGGCACGAACAGCACGACGTAGACGAGCGTGCGCCGGGCGGCGTCCCAGAACAGCGGGTCGGCGGCGAGCTTGGCGTAGTTGTCGCCGCCCGCGAACGTGCCCGGCGAGGTGAGGTCGGTGTGCTGCAGGGAGAGCACGAACGACCACACCACCGGCACCAGGCCGAACACGCCGATGAGGACCACGGCCGGTGCCGCGAACCCCCACCCGGCGGCGTGGTCGGCGAGCTTGCGGCGGTCGGCTGTCACGAGGAGGCCAGGGCCTGGTCGACCTCGCCCGCCGCCTGCGCGAGTGCGGCCTGCGGTTCGGCCTGGCCGAGCAGCACCGACTGCACGGCGGTGCCGAGGACCTGCGAGATCTTGGGGTACTGCGGGATGTTCGGCCGGGACTTCGTGACGTTCTTCTCGAGGTTCTCGACGAACACCTTGGCACCGGGGTACTTCTCCGCGTACTCGGCGTACTTCGGCAGCTCCACCTCGGACTGCCGGATCGGCAGGTGCCCGGTCTCCATCGCGAACTCGAGGTGGACCTCCGCCGACAGCAGCCACTTCAGGAACGGCAGCGCGTTCTTGCGGCCGTTGTCGCCGAAGACGACGAACGTGTCCGGTCCGGCGATCGTCGCGTGCGTGACCTTGCCGGGCAGGATCTGCACGCCGTAGGAGACGTCCCCGTTGATCACGCCGAGGTCCCACGGCCCGGTCCACAGCATGCCGACGCGGCCGGAGTTGAAGAGGTTGAGGTACTGCTGGTCGCCCGCGTCGAGGTAGACGGACTTGTCCGTGACGGCCATGTCCCGCAACAGCTGCATGGCCTGCCGCCCGGCGTCGGAGGCGAACGCGGCCTTCTTGCCGTCACCCGAGAGCAGGTCGCCGCCCGCCTGCCAGAGCAGTGCGAGGAAGCGCCAGACCGTGTCCTCGGTGCCGTCGTTGACGTAGGCCCAGCCGTACCGGCCGTCGCCGGTGAGCTTCCGCGCGGCCGACCGGAAGTCGTCCCACGTCCACGACTCGGTGGGGTGCGCGAGGCCGGCGTCGTCGAAGAGCTTCTTGTTGTAGACCAGGGAGAGGTTGTCGACGAGCGCGGGGATGCCGTAGATCTTGCCGTCGACCGTGGCGGCCTCGCGGGCGGCGGCGAACAGGTCGTCCCACCGGAAGTCGGCGTCGTTCTTGACGAGGTCGGTGAGGTCCTGCGTCTGCGGGCGGCCGGTGAGGCCCGTGATCGAGGAGCCGTACTGGTAGGCGATCTCCGGCGGGTTGCCCGAGGCGAACGAGGCGAGGGTCTTCTGCAGCACGTTGTCGTTGCCGCCGTTGAACACCAGCTCGACCTGCTGCTCGGGGTGCGCGGAGTTCCACCGGTCGGCGAGCTTGCCGAACGCGGTGGCCTCGGCGTCAGTGTAGCCGTGCCAGACCTTGATCTTCCCGTTGCCACCGGAGCCCGTTCCGCAGGCCGCCGTCATCAGCAGCGCGGCGCCCATCGTCAGCACCGCGCGGCGGCTCAGCCCTGTGCCCATGTCGACTCCCTCACGTGGTGAGTGTGGTCGGGGACACTAAGCTGGAATCGCTCAAACAAGCAAGAGTTCTGACCGATTGAGATTGCTTGCTAGCCCGATAAGGACTCCTACCGGTACGGTCGCTCAGACCCGATCACCACTTCTGAGCGATCAAGGAGTTCGGCGCACATGACCATCCCTGCGCGCGCCCTCACCGGTACCGCACTCGCCCTGGCCTGCGTGGCCGGTCCGCTGGCGACGTCCAGCCAGGCGGCGGCGATCGAGCCACCCCCCACCAGCGGGGCGCTCGACTACCAGCTGGGCGCCGCCTACACCCCGCCCAGCGGCGTCACCCTGGTGACCCGCGACAGCACCGCCTCCCCGGCGGCGAACGTCTACAACATCTGCTACGTCAACGGGTTCCAGACCCAGCCCGGTGACAAGAGCGTGTGGCTCAACCAGCGCAAGCACCTCATCGTGAAGGACTCGTCGGGCAACCCGATCGTCGACCCGAACTGGCGCGACGAGTTCATCCTCGACACCTCGACGGCCGCCAAGCGCACGGAGCTCGCCGGCATCATCGGCAGCACGATCGACCTGTGCGCGAGCAAGGGCTTCAAGGCCGTCGAGGTCGACAACCTCGACTCCTACCTGCGTTCCCGCGGCAAGCTGACCGTGAGCAACAACCTCGCCTACGCCAAGCTCCTCGCGGACCGGGCGCACGGCAAGGGCCTCGCGATCGGTCAGAAGAACGCCGCGGAGCAGGCGGCGCAGGCGAAGAGCCAGGTGGGCTTCGACTTCGCCGTGTCCGAGGAGTGCCACCGCTGGGAGGAGTGCTCGGACTACAGCGACGTCTACGACAAGAACGTCATGGACATCGAGTACACCGACGACCTGCGCGGCACGTTCAAGGACGTGTGCGACGACCCGGACACCCCGGCGATCACCACGTTGCGCGACCGGTACCTGGTGGGCCCGAACAACGGTGCCTACGCGTTCGACTACTGCAAGTAGAAGGCGTCGTCCGGGGTTCGCGAGGCCCGCGAACCCCGGACGGGTCCTCACGCGCGGCGCAGCACGGTGAAGCGGTCGACCACCAGCGATCCGGCGTCCAGCCGCAACCCCAGTCCCGGCGACCACCCCGCCACCACGGCGGGATCGACGGCGGCCGAGACGGGCGCGGACCGCAGCAACGACCACCGCTCGTCGTGCTCCTGCCAGCTGGTCAGCTGCCCGTCCCGCACCACCACGGCCAACCGGTCCCCCGCCGCCCAGTTCAGCGCGGCGCAGCACCCACCGGTCGCCTCGTCCCCGCGGCGGACGCCGCCGACGGTCACGTCCACACCGGACGCCTTGCCCGCGTTGTTGAACCACGCCAGCGCGAAGTCCCGGTCGCCCGCGGTCTGGCCGAGGAACAGGCTGTCCTCCGGCGCCGACCCGGCGAACGACCGCGGCTCGACGACCACGGCGGTCCCGCGGACGTCACCGGCGACCGGCGCGGCCAGCACGGACCCGCTGCGACCGGACGCACTGGCCGTCAGCACACCACCGGACACCCGCAACGCGGGCGGCGTCTCGGAGAACGGCCCGTCCACCCGGTACGACCCGAGCCGGTCGGTGTCGAAGGTGTCGTCCCAGACCACCGTGCCGTAGTCAGCCGGGTCGAACACGCTCTGCGCCGACGACACCGCCGTGCTCGCCCCGCTGTCACCGGACGCCGTGGCCACCACCCGGACCGGCGCCGACTCCCCCAGCCTCAGCCCGGCCGGCGCGGTGACCCTCCACCGCGTCACCAGACTCCGTCCCGGCAGCAGCCGCGCGCTGGTGGCGGACGTCAGGGCGACAGCACTCCAGCCGGCGGGAACGGCCAGGGCGGCGCGGACGTCCGCCAACGACCGCGAGGCCGACACGGTCGTGGTCGTCTCGACACCGGCACCGGGCCGGACGGACAGCGCCGGCACGGAAGCGGTCAACCCGCGCACCGGCGCCCGCACGGACGAGAAAGCGGTGATCCCGACAGCCCCGCCATCGGTGCGGCGAGGCGAGATCCGCACCCGGTCGGTCGTCACCGCCGGTTGCACGAGGACGCGGTTCACCTGCCGTGCCACCGGCGAGGCCGGAGACCGTTGCTGGCCGGGGAGGTCGCGCCACACGCCGCCGGCGTCCCAGTACTGCAGGTCGTAGGCGGAAGGCACGCGCACCCCTCCCCCGTCGTCGTAGAACGTCACCCGCAGGTCCGAGACGGGTGCGGGCGCGCCGAGGTCGACCTCCAGCCAGTCCGACGTGTGGGGGCTGGTCCACGTCGTCCAGCGGGTGCCGGGCACGTCGAGGTGGAAGTCCTGGCCGTCGATCGCCTTCGTGGGCGGGTCGACGTTGTAGCTGAACGACGCGCGGGCGGTCGGGTAGCCGGACTGGCTGACGTTCGCGAAGTCGTCCACGAGCTCCGGCAGGTCGCCGGTTGCGCGCGCGGGGATCGTCAGGCGCACGGACGACAGCCCGGACTGCGAGTGCCGCAACTGGCCGTCGACCCACACGCGCAGGCCCGCGCCCTTGCCGTAGCGGGTGCCGGTACGGTCCCAGAGCACCGTGAGGTTGTGGCCGTGGTACGGCACGTTCTCGGCGGCGAAGTAGTCCCAGCTCGCCGGTGCCAGCGGGGCGATCCGGACCTCGTCGCCCAGCTGCGGCCGGATGCCGACCAGGCCGGACAGCACGTTGTCGTTGAACGTCGAGTGGTTGTAGTCCTCGCTGTGGCCCCGGCCGTCGTAGATCCACCGGTCCTCGTCGGGGTGGTGGGCCTCGGCGACGTAGGGCTGGCCGTTCTTGCGCTGGGTCAGGGCGTAGCCGCGCAGCACCGAGAGGTAGTCGGCGCGCGAGACGTAGGACTGGGCCGGGTAGTCGATCAGCAGGTTGGCCAGGGCGGTCAGCGTCTGGCTGGTCGCGTACGGCCAGCTCGGGCCGTTCCAGCGGCAGCAGCCGTTCAAGGCCTCGCGCATGAAGTACGGGCTGCGGCGTTCGGCGGTGGTCGGGCCGTAGGGGGCCGCGAAGCCCTGCGGGTCCTTCAGCTGTGCCCACGCGGCGCTGTTCGCGTCGGGCGCCATGTGGAAGTACCAGGGCACGAACCCGATCGACTCGCGGTCGTTGATCTTCGCCCGGGAGGGGTTGCCGTCGCGCATGACGTGCTTGTAGAACTGGCCGTTCGCGTCCCAGAGCCAGCGTTCCTGCGCGGTCTTCAGCGCTTCCGCAGCCTGGTCGTACTGGGCGGCGCCCGCCGTGTCGCCGCGGGCTTTGAGCAGCTGGGCGATGGCACGTGCGTCGCCGTACTGGTAGGCGTTCAGCGTGGGGCGGTAGCCGTCGCCGCCGTGGTACGGGTCGGGGCTCTGGTACGAGCTGGCCGTGTACTCCATTGCGTCCCACACCGGCGTCTGCCAGTAGAGGCCCAGGTCGGCGTCGACCTGCGGCGACCAGCGCTGCCACTGGCGGATCAGCTCGGGCAGGCGGTCCGTCGCGAACCGGGAGCGGCCGTCGACCGCGGCCCGCGCGGCCACGGCGTCGGCGGCCCAGAACGAGTACTGGTGAGCCCAGTCGGTGGTGTTCTTGTTCAGGAAGTCGGTGGCCGGCTTGGCGCTCGCGCCGGAACCACGCAGCCAGTAGTCCACGTAGTCGTCGAGGTAGCGGTGGTCGCGCAGCCAGCGGCCCTCGTACACGTGGTGGCCCGCGGCGGCGACGATGCCGCCGTTCGGGGCCGAGTAGCCGACGGGGCCGAGGAACTCCGAGACGATCCAGCCGTCCTTCGGTCCTGTGTACTTGAGTGCCTCTTTGTAGGTCCGCCACCGGTAGTAGTAGGTGTCCCGGATCTCGCGGTCCGGCACGTCGACGAACGGGATGTTCGCCTCGTACCAGGCCGGCTCCGGGACGTTCCCGAGCAGGCCGGCGTGGTCGAGGAACGAGGTCCCCGCACCGACGGCGGGGTAGAGGTCTGGAGCTGCGGCGCGCTGCGCCACCGCCGGCGAGGCGGACGAGACCGCCAACGCCGCCACCACGAGGATCGTCATCGACCTGCGCATGCCCTCATTGAAAGGGAGAGCGCTCTCATCGCGCAAGACTCAACGCAGTCCGACATACCTCCACAGGATCGCGAACATCAGTCACCGACGCGGCCGCCCGAGCCGCCGCAGCGGCGAACGCCGGGTCGCCCAGCACGCGCGTCACGGCGTCCCGCAGGCCCTCGACGGTCGAGGGGCGGACGACCACGCCGCTCCCCTGCCGCGCGACCCGGTTCGCCATCTCCCACTGGTCACCCCCGCCGGGCACCACCACGACGGGGACGGCCGCCCGCAACGCCTTGACCAGCATCCCGTGCCCGCCACCGCAGACCAGGACGGACGCCTCCCGCAGCAGCGCGTCCTGCGCGCCGGGGCCCGAGCGCGCCCACGCGGGAAGACCGGGAGCGGGCGCGAACGTCGACACGACGGCCCGGACACCCTTGTCCCGCAACGCCTCCAGCGTCATCTCGGCCATGCCGGCCGACCCGGTCCACGCCGTCGACGGGGCGATCATCACCAGCGGCGCGGAACCCGGCGGCGGGATGAGCGCCTCCCGGCTCGCCTCCCACAGCAGCGGCCCGACCACGTGCGCGTTCGACGGCCAGTCCGGACGCGGCACCTCCAGCGCGGGCAGCGTCGCGACCAACCGCGCCACCGGCCCCCGGTCGCGGGCCGGGAGCCCGATCCGGTGCCGCACAACGGCTCGCTGCCGTTCGCCCTGACGGATCGACCGGGCCGTCATCGCCCGCAGCACGGCGTCGCGCACCCGTCCGCGCACACCGAGTCCGGGAGCCAGCCCGCTGCCCATCGGCGGCAACCAGCGCGACGGCTCGTAGAGCGGGTGCGGCGAGAGCTGGACCCACGGCACGCCGGCGAGTTCCGCGGCCATGCTCCCGCCGAGCGCCAGCACGTCGCACACCACCAGGTCCGGCGTCAGTTCGCGGAGCCGGGACACGAGAGCCATCGCCAGTTCGGCGGCCTGGTCGTGCAGCGCGCCACCGAGATCCGCGCAGTCCTCGAGGTCCCGCAGCGCGAGACCGTCCACTCGCGACGCCGCGATCCCCTCACCGGCCGCCGCGGCGACCCAACGTTCACCGGTGAGCAGGAACGGCGTGTCCCCCGCCGCCAGGAACCGCAGGCACAGCGCGACCGCCGGGACGACGTGCCCGGGATCGCCTCCCGAGACGACGACCACCCGCACGCCGTCAGACCTCGATCGACTCGATGGCCGCGAGCGCCAGCGGGGTCGCGGTCCCGACGTACCGCGTGGCGAGCGCCCGGAACACCTGCTCGGCCTCGATCGCCGGCCAGTCGCGGGCCAGCAGCTCCGCGGGCAGGTGCGGGTCCTGGCGGACGAGGTCGAGCCAGTCCGCGTGCAGCAGCAGCTGGCGGGCCAGGTCGTCGGGCAGCGCGTCGTCCGGTTCGCGCCAGCGGGTGAGGAAGTCCTGGTAGCGGGCGGCGATCGCGGCGGTGTCGAACGCGCGGGTGGCGAGGTCGGCGGCCTCGGTCGGCTTGGCGTGCTGGGCGGTGAAGACGGTGACGTTGCCGGTGAGCCCGAGCCCGGCGACCATCTCGGTGACGTCCCGGTTGCCCGGCGCGATCCACAGGCCGTTCTGCACGGGACCGAACCCCGCCCACTGCAGGCGCGAGCGCAGGTCGTGGCGCGCGCCCCGGCGGCCCTCGGGCAGCGAGAAGCCGACCAGGGTCCAGGTGCCGTCCCAGTCCCTGTTCACGGCGCCGCGCTGCCAGATGCGGCGGCCGCCGTCCTCCAGCACGTCCGTCGCCCGCGGGGTGAGTCCGAAGTAGACCTTGCGGCCGTTGCGGTGCTTGGTGAGCAGGCCGCGCGACGACATCCTGGTCAGCGTCGAGCGCACGGCCTCCTCGGAGACGTCCACCCGCCCGAACACGTCGATCAGGCTGCCCGAGTAGACCGCGATGTCCCGGCCCAGCACGTACAGGCCGAGGAAGTTGAGCATGAGGGACTGCGGTGTCACGGACCCACGATACATGTTGGGCAACATCTAGACGAGCGTCACGAAAGTGCCCATACTTTCCTCCACGACTCCCAGGGGAGAGGACTCGTCGGATGGAGCTGTCGGAGAAGGTCGCGATAGTCACCGGCGCCGGGCGGGGGCTGGGACGGGCCTACGCGGAAGCGTTGGCGCGCAACGGGGCCAAGGTCGTCGTCAACGACGTGGACGAGAGCGCCGAGGAGGTCGCGGCGAGCATCGGCGGGGCGTCGGTGGTCGCGCCGGTCGGGACGGCCGCCACGGCGGACCGGCTCGTCGCCGCCGCGGTCGAGGAGTTCGGCCGGCTCGACGTGCTGGTCACCAACGCGGGCATCCTGCGCGACCGGGTGCTGTGGAAGATGAGCGACGACGACTTCGACGCCGTGGTCAACGTGCACCTGCGCGGTACGTTCACCTGCGCGAGAGCGGCGGCGGTCAGGATGCGCGAGCAGGGCACCGGCGGCAGCCTCGTGCTGGTCTCGTCACCGGCCGGGCAGCGCGGCAACTTCGGGCAGACCAACTACTCCGCCGCCAAGGCCGGCATCGCCGCGATGGCGCGGACCTGGGCGTTGGAGCTCGCGCGGTCGGACATCGCCGTCAACGCGGTCGTGCCGGTCGCCGCCACCGAGATGACCAAGACGATCCCGGTGTTCGCGCCGCTGATCGAGGAGTCCGAACGGACCGGGGCGCCGCTGCCGTCGTGGGTGCGCCGCGACGAGGGCCTCGGCACGGTCGAGGACGTCGCCGAGCTGGTCGTCTTCCTGGCCTCGGACGCCGCGAAGGGCATCACCGGCCAGGCCATCGGCATCGGCGGCGACCGGCTCGCGCTGTGGACGCACCCCGCCGAGAAGCAGGTCCAGTTCGCCGACGGCGGCTGGACGGCCGCGGACATCGCCGGGCGCTGGGGCGAGTTCAAGCCCGAGACCTACGGCATCCCGGCGCCGGTGGTGCCGTGAACAGGCCCGCGATGAACGTGGACGAGCTCGTCGCCATCGACGTCCACACGCACGCCGAGGTCTCCCGCGACGGTCACAGCTCGCTCAGCCCCGCGCTGATGGAGGCGTCGGCGAAGTACTTCAAGGCCGGGCACCGCCAGCCGACGATCGCCGAGACCGCGGGGATCTACCGCGAGCGGAACATGGCCGCGGTGATCTTCACCGTCGACGCCGAGCACGCCACCGGCCACCCGCGCATCTCCAACGAGGAGGTCGCCGCATCGTGCGCCGAGCACGCCGACGTGCTGATCCCCTTCGCGAGCGTCGACCCGTGGAAGGGCCGCGCCGCCGTCCGCGAGGCACGGCGGCTCGTAGAGGAGCACGGCGTGCGCGGGTTCAAGTTCCACCCCAGCCTCCAGGACTTCTCGCCCGACGACCGCATGGCGTACCCGCTCTACGAGGTGATCGAGGAGCTGGGCGTCCCGGCGCTGTTCCACAGCGGACAGACCGGGATCGGCGCCGGCGTGCCCGGCGGGGGCGGGATCCGGCTCAGGCACTCCAACCCCATGCTGGTCGACGACGTGGCCGTCGACTTCCCGCACCTGCGGATCGTGCTCGCGCACCCGTCGTTCCCCTGGCAGGACGAAGCACTGGCGGTGGCGACGCACAAGCCGTTCGTCCACATCGACCTGTCCGGCTGGTCGCCGAAGTACTTCCCTCCGCAGCTCGTCCGGTACGCCAACACCCTGCTGCAGGACAAGGTCCTGTTCGGCTCCGACCACCCGGTGATCACGCCCGACCGCTGGCTCGCCGACTTCGCGAAGATCGAGATCAAGGACGAGGTGCGCCCCAAGATCCTCAAGCTCAACGCGGCGCGGCTGCTCGGACTCGTCAAGGAGGACGCATGACCACTTCCGTGCACGGACTCGAAGAGCTGAAAGCGTTGACGGGCAGGGACCTCGGCCACACGGACTGGTTGCAGATCGACCAGGACCGGGTCGACACGTTCGCCACCGCCACCGACGACCACCAGTGGATCCACGTCGACCCGGAACGTGCCGCGGCCGGGCCGTTCGGCGGCACGATCGCGCACGGCTACCTCACGCTGGCGCTGCTCATCCCGCTGATGACCGAGCTGCTCGACGTCTCGGGCGTGCGGATGAGCATCAACTACGGGCTGGACAAGGTCCGGTTCCCCGCTCCCGTGCCGGTCGGCGCCAAGATCCGCCTGAAGGGCCGGGTGGTGTCCGCCGACGAGGTCGCGGGCGACGGCGTCCAGGTCACCGTCGACTTCGCGGTCGAGATCGAGGGTTCCGCCAAGCCCGCGTGCGTCGCACGGGGCATCTACCGCCACTACGCGTGAGGTGAAGTCATGGCGCCTACAACGCAGTTACGCCGTGCCGTCGCGTCCAGCTTCCTCGGCAGCGTGATCGAGTACTACGACTTCCTGCTCTACGCCACCGCCTCGGCCATCGTCTTCAACAAGGTCTTCTTCTCCTCGCTCGACCCGCTGGTGGGCACGATCGCGAGCTTCGGCACGTTCGCCACCGGCTACCTCGCCCGGCCGCTGGGCGGTGTCCTCTTCGGACACTACGGCGACCGCCTGGGGCGCAAGAGGATGCTCGTGCTGACCATGACCCTGATGGGCGTGGCGAGCTTCCTGATCGGCCTGCTGCCCACCTACGCCCAGGTCGGCTGGCTCGCTCCCGCCGGTCTCGTCCTGCTGCGCGTGCTGCAGGGCATCGCGGTGGGCGGCGAGTGGGGCGGCGCGGTGCTCATGTCCGCCGAACACGCGACCTCACGGCGTGGGCTGTGGGCGAGCTTCACCAACGCCGGCGCGCCGTGCGGCATGGTGCTGTCGAACCTCGCGCTCAGCGCGACCGCCGCGCTGGCGGGCGAGAAGGCGTTCCTGGAGTGGGGCTGGCGGGTGCCGTTCCTGCTGAGCGTCGTGCTCCTCGGCATCGGCCTGTTCGTGCGGCTGAAGGTCGACGAGACCCCGGTGTTCCGGGCCGAGCGCACGCGGTCGTCCGCGCCGCTGGTGGACGTCCTGCGCCACCACCCGCGCACGTTGCTGCTCGCCGTCGGGGTCGGTCTCGCCGCGTTCGTCGCGCAGTCGACGCTGACGACGTTCGTGCTCGCGTACGGCGTCCAGGCGGGCACTCCCCGGCAGGTCATCCTGAACGCGCTGACGTTGTCCTCCGCGTGCGCGGTCATCGGCATCATCGCCTGGTCGGCGGCGTCGGACCGGCTCGGGCGCAGGCCCGTGGTCCTGGGCGGCGCGGTGCTGATGGCGGCGTTCGGGTTCGTGCTGTTCCCGTTGGTGGACAACGGGTTCGTCGTCATCGCACTGGTGCTCGGCCAAGCCGTGGTCCACCCGATGATGTACGGGCCGCTGGCCGCGCTCTACAGCGAGCTGTTCAGCACCGGCAGCCGCTACACGGGCGCGTCGCTCGGCTACCAGATCGCGGGACTGGGCGCGGGGCTCGCACCGCTGCTCTTCGCGCAGGTGCAGCGGTCCGCCGGCGTCGGCGCGATCCCCTTCATCCTGGCGGCGTTCTGCGTGCTCACGGTGGTGTGCACGCTGGCGCTGCACGAGACCAGCAGGACCAGCCTGACGGGAGACGGCGATGCGGAACGCGGGACTGGGCAGCTGGCCGCACCGCCGCGCGCGCATGGCGCCGACGCGTGAGGCGTTCGTCCACAACGGAGTCTCCACCACCTACGGCGAGCTGGCCGTGCGCACCACGAAGCTGGCGTGGCGGTTGCGGGAGCTCGGGGTGCGCGACGGTGACCGCGTCGCGTACCTCGGCCCCAACCACCCGTCGTTCGCCGAGACGATGTTCGCCACCCACCAGCTGGGCGCTGTCTTCGTCCCGCTGAACTTCCGGCTCACCCCGGCGGAGGTCGAGTACCAGCTGGCCGACAGCGGCGCGCACGTGCTGGTCCACGCGCCGTCGTTCGACCAGGAGCACCCGAGGGCCGTCTCGCTCGACTCCTACGAGGAGTGGCTCTCCGGCGGGTCCGAGGAGGTGCTCGACGTGCCCGTCGACATCTCCTCGCCCGCGCTGGTCCTCTACACCTCCGGCACCACCGGCAGGCCCAAGGGCGCGGTGCTCACCCACGCCAACCTGCTGTGGAACACCTTCAACCTGATGATCGGCATCGACCTGTCGGCCGATGACGTGGCGCTGGTCGCGGCACCGCTGTTCCACGTCGCCGCGCTCGCCCAGACGCTGCTGCCGACGTTCATCAAGGGCGGGCTCAGCGTCATCACCCCGCGCTGGGACGTCGACGCGTGCCTCGACCTGGTCGAGAAGCACGGGGTGACGCTGATGTTCGGCGTCTCCACGATGTTCGCCGACGTCGTCGCGTCGCCGCGCTGGCCCACCGCGTCGCTGTCGTCGTTGCGGGTGCTGCTGTGCGGCGGCGCGGCGGTGCCGGACGCACTGATCCGCGCCTACCAGGAACGCGGGCTCGTGTTCTGCCAGGGCTACGGCCTCACCGAGACCGCTCCCGGCGCCACGTTCCTGGAGGCGGCGGACAGCGTGGCGCGGGCGGGATCGGCGGGCACGCCGGTGTTCTTCGGCGACCTGCGGCTCTCGGACGTCGGCGAGATCGAGGTGCGGGGCCCGAACGTCACGCCCGGCTACTGGAACGACCAGGAGGCCACCGCGGCGGCGTTCACGGCCGACGGCTGGTTCCGCACGGGCGACCTCGGCCGGGTCGAGGACGGGCACCTCTACGTCCTGGACCGGCTGAAGGACATGTTCATCTCGGGCGGGGAGAACGTCTACCCGGCCGAGGTGGAGAACGCGCTGGCCTCGCACCCCGACGTGGCCGAGGTGGCCGTGGTCGGGGTGCCGGACGAACGCTGGGGCGAGGTCGGCCGGGCGTTCGTGCGGCCGCGCGACGGCGCGGAGCCGGACGCCGACGGGCTGCGCTCGTTCCTGGTGTCCCGGCTGGCGAAGTACAAGATCCCGCGGTACTTCGACGTGGTGGCGTCGTTGCCGCGGACGGGATCGGGCAAGGTGCTCAAGCCCGCGCTGCGCCGCCTGCCGCTCTGACCGTGTACCGGGCGAGGACGGTCTCGACGGCCTCGTCCACCGCGCGCGCCATCGCCTTCTCGGTGGGCGCCCAGTTCACCAGCAGCATGCGCGGCCAGAACGCGAAGTTCGAGACCATGCCGAGGAACTGCGTCGCGGCGGAGACGGGGTCGGGCACCGCGAGGGTCCCCGCCTCGTGCTCCGCGGCGAGGTAGTCGCGGACCGCGTCGAAGAACGGCTGCTTGCCGAGCCGGAACTGGGTCTGGCCGAGCTCGGGGAAGCGCGGCGCCTCCGCGATGACGATGCGGAACAGCGCGACCATGCCGGGACGGGTCAGCAGTGCCACGTACCGGTTGCCCAGGGCGGTCAGGCCCGCACCGGGGTCGCCGGGCGGTGGCGTGAGCGCGCCCTCCTCGGTGCGCCAGTAGTCCGTGACGATCGCGTCGAACAGCTCGGCCTTCGTCGGGAACTGCTTGAACAGCGTCGCCTTCGACACCCCGGCGGCGTCCGCGATGCGCGCCAGCGACGTCTTGTCGTACCCGGACTCCAGGAACAGCGCGGTCGCGGCGTCGACGATCGCCGTCCGCTTCTGCTCCGCCAGGCGCTGGTGGTAGGTCGGCACGCTGCCAGTATGCCACGAGGTGAGTCACTTGACTCACCACCGACGTCCGCCTACGGTTCCGAGGTGAGTCACTCAACTCACCACTTGGAGGACGGGATGGGACGCTTCGACGGACGGACGGTGTTCGTCACCGGCGCGACGAGCGGGATGGGCGCGAGCCACGTGCGGGGCTTCCACGCCGAGGGGGCACGGGTCGTGGTCGCGGCGCGGGACCTCGCGGCGGGTTCGGCGTTCGCCTCCGACCTGGGCGACCGCGCGGTCGCCGTGCGGCTCGACGTCACCGACGAGCAGGAGTGGGCCTCGGCGGTCCGGCTCGCGGAGGACCGGTTCGGACCGGTGTCGGTCCTGGTCAACAACGCGGGCGCACAGCACGCGCCGGCGTTGCTCGAGGACACCTCGCGCGAGGTGTGGGACCGGGTGCTGGCGGTGAACCTGACCGGCCAGTTCCTCGGCATCAAGCACGTCGCGCCGTCGTTGCGCAGGGCGGGCGGCGGGTCGATCGTGACCATCGCCTCGACCATGGCCAACGTCGGGTCGCCGTACTACGCGCCCTACGTCGCGAGCAAGTGGGCGCTGCGCGGGCTCACGAAGACCGCGGCGCTGGAGCTGGGCCGCGACGGCATCAGGGTGAACTCGGTGCACCCCGGTGTCGTGCGGACGCCGCTGATCACCTCGCCCGTCGAGGACGGTCAACCGGCGATCGGCGACCTCTACTCCCCCGCGCCGTTCGCGGTGCCGCGCCTGGGCGAACCGGCCGAGGTCACGGCACTCGTGCTCCACCTCGCCTCCGCCGAGTCGGCCTTCGCGACCGGGTCGGAGTTCGTGCTGGACGGCGGACTGCTGCTCGGCCCCGCACTAGCCGCCTAGGAAGTCGGCGACCGGGCCGAACGTGACGAGCCCGGTGCCCGCCGCCAGCTCGTGCCGCGCCGGCTCCAGCACCACGCGCGCGCGGGCGAGCAGCTCGTCGTCCCCCAGGCGTCGTGCCGCCATCGCCAGCAGGCAGGCCCGCACCTCGCTCAGCAGGTCCTTCGGGCCCTCCGGCAGCGCGCGGGCGGCCGCGAGGGCCTCGTCGCGCGGCAGGACGAGCGGGCTCACCCAGTCCCGCAACGGCCCCCAGTCGTCGTCGAGGTCCACTGTGGACGGACCGTGCAGGCTCAGCAGCGCCAGCGGCAGCAGCCCGCGTTCCATGCCCCACATGCCGGTGCCCCGGACGCGGCCGGCCGCGGCCCGGTAAGCCTTCTCGGCTTCGGCGACGTCGCCCGCGGCCGCCAGTGTCAGCGCCGCGTAGAAATCGGTGAACACGCCGACCAGCGGCAGGTCGTGGTCGTCGGCGAGCCGGCCGGCGGCGGCCGCGTGCCGGTCGGCCGCGGCGAAGTCCGCCAGGGCGGCGCGGGCCTGCACGAGGATCAGGTGTCCCAGGACCTCGTGCGTCACCAGGTGGTGGGCGGCGGCGAGGGCCACCAGCTCGGTGCCGATCGCGGCGCGCTCGGCGGCCAGGCCGGTGCGGTGGAACGTGTGCATGAACCGCGCGTTGAGGGCGAAGGCGAGCAACGCCGGGTCGTCGAGGTCGCGCGCGATGGCCTCGGCCTCCCGGGCCTCCGGGAGCCGGGTGCCGGAGCCGCGGTCCTCCATCGCGACCGTGGCGAGCAGGCGGGCCCTGGTCGCGGTGGGGCCGGGGAACGCGGGGAGGGTGCGTTCGGCGGCGGCGACGAGCGCGGCGGAGTGGGCCGGGTCGTCGTTGGTGGTCCAGATGCCGGGCACGGCGAAGGAACCGATGACCTCGGCGACGTCGTGGTCCGTGCGGGTCACCGACCTCAGCGCGGCCGCCCGCTCCTCCCGCGCCGCCGCCAGGTCGCCGCTCACCGCCAGCGCCCGCACCAGCCCGGCGACCAGGTCGAGCCGGGGCCCGTCCGCCGCCGCGACCGCCGCACGCCACAACGCGACCGCCTCCTGCGAGGAACGGCTGACCTCCGCCGCCGCGGCCAACGCCCGCACCGCCGCCTCACCGCGCGCACCGGCCAGGACGTAGTGGTGCGCCAGCAACGACACGTCGGCGGGCCGCAGCGCCTCCAACGCCGAAGCCACCGCCGCGTGCCACACCGCCCGCCGGGTCAGCGACACCTCCGCGTACACCGTGTCCCGCACCAGCACGTGCGTGAACCGGGCCAGCCCCGGCGCCACCTCGACCAGGAAACCGGCCTCCAGCGCCACCTCCAGCGCGTCGAGCACGTCGTCGCCCGCGAGCCGGGCCAGCAGCGGGACGTCGACGTCCCGCCCGAGCACCGAGGCCTGGTGCAGCACCGTCCGCGCCGGGACGGGCAGCGCGGCCAGCCGGTGGCGGATCACCTCGCGCACGCCCGCCGGGACACCGAGCGATCCCTCGGCGGCGAACAGGCGGGCGAGCTCCTTGACGTAGAACGGGTTGCCGCCGCTGCGCTCGAAGATCGCCCGCACGTCCGCCCCGGCCGCGATCGGCCGCACCAGCGACCCGACCGCCTCCTCGTCCAGGCCGCCCAGCCCGACGCGAACCGGTTCGGCCCGCGCCAGCGCCTCGGACACGACCGGCGACCGGGTGGTCGCGACGACCAGCACCCGTCCGGACAGCTCGGCCTTGGTGAACGCGGCCAGCACGGCCAGGGTCTCCTCGTCGGCCTGGTGCAGGTCGTCCAGCACCACCAGCACGGGAGCCGCGGACTCCACAGTGGACACCACGGCCCGTCTCGCCAGGAAGCGGTCGTCGGTGAGCAGCGTCGAGCCCAGTGCTTCCACGACCTGCTGCCATGGCCACGCCACCGGCGCGTCCTCGGGGCAGCGCGCCCACACCGTCGTCCAGCCCCGGCCGCGCAGGAGCGCGAGGAACGCCTCGGCCAGCGCCGTCTTGCCCACCCCGGCCTCGCCGCTCACCAGCGCGATCCCCAGCCCGGCCGCCGGCACGGCCCCGGACAGCGCCGCCAGCTCGGCGGACCGGCCGACCAGCCCGACCTCGACGGCGGGCGTCAGGCGGGGGGCCTGGGCGAGGATGTCCGCCTCCAGCGCGCGCAGCTGGGGGCCGGGGTCGACGCCGAGGTTCTCGGCCAGCGCGGCGCGGGCCGAGCGGACGGACTCCAGCGCGTCCGCCTGACGTCCCTCGCGGTAGAGACCCAGCGCCAGCAGGCTCCACGCCTTCTCCCGCCACGGGTGCGCCGCCAGGTGGGCGCGCAGGTCCGCGACGGCCTCCGCGGCCCGCCCGACGCCGAGCAGCGCCTCGGCGCGGCGTTCCACCGCCACCAGCCGCAGCTCGGTCAGCCGGTCGGCCTCGGCGCGCGCCCAGTGCTCGTCGGCGAACTCCGCGTAGGCCGGGCCGCGCCACAACGCCAGCGCGCCGTCCAGCACGGACAGGTCGCCGCCGAGCATCTCCTCGAACCGCCACGCGTCCACGTCGGTCGCCCGCAACGCGTACCCGGCGCCCTCCGTGACGAGCAACGACGACGGCGTCCGGGGTGGACGGTCCGGTTCGAGGGCCTTGCGCAGCGCTCCGACGAACGTCTGGACGGTGCCCACGGCGCCGTCGGGCGGCTCCTCCCACAGGTCGGCCACCAGCGTCCGCACCGGCACCACGCGGCGCCGCGCCACCAGCAGCCGCGCCAGCACCGCCCGCTGCTTCGGACCGCCGAGACGGGCGTTGTCCGCGGTCAGCGGGCCGAGCACGCCGAACGTCACCACGCGCTGACCCCGGCACTGACCGGTTGCTGATCGGGCGGGGAGAAGCTCGGTCCGTGAACCACGAAGCATTCGACTACCAGCGAGTCCAGGTCGACGACGGCGTCACGCTCAACGTCGCGACCACGGGTGGGGGCAGCCCTGTCGTGCTGCTGCACGGCTTCCCGCAGACCCACCTCATGTGGCGGCACGTCGCCGCCGACCTGGCCGCCGACCACACCGTGATCATGCCCGACCTGCGCGGCTACGGCGACAGCGACAAGCCCGCCGACACCGGCACCACCTACAGCAAGCGCACGATGGGCACCGACGTCGTGGCCGTCGCGAAGGCCCTCGGGCACGACCGGTTCGCGCTGGCGGGCCACGACCGGGGCGCGCTCGTCGCGTTCCGCACCGGCCTCGACCACCCGAACCACGTGACGCACCTCGCGTCGCTCGACGTGCTGCCGACCCTCGACATGTGGGACGTGATGCGCGGGACGTCCGCGGTCGTCGGGTTCCACCTGTTCCTGATGGCCCAACCGCCCGGCCTCGCGGAGGAGCTGATCGGCGCCCGGCCCGACGCGTTCTTCGGCCACTTCCTCGACCTGTGGAGCACGACACCGTTCCCGGCCGACGTCCGGGCCGAGTACCTGCGCGCGAGCCGCGAGGCCGTGACGTCGATCGTCGCGGACTACCGCGCGTCGGCGACGATCGACGTCGAGCACGACACCGCCGACGGGAAAGCTCAGCTGCGGATGCCCGTCACCGTGCTGCAGCAGGACTGGGGCGCCGCGCTCGGGTTCGACGCCGAGGCGCTGTGGCGGCGGTGGGCACCCGACCTCGACCACCGCACCGTCTCCTGCGGGCACTTCATGGCCGAGGAGGCACCGGACGTGGTCGGCACGGCGATCCGCGACCTGCTGACGCGGTAGTGGTGCTCAGACCCGCGGGCCGAGCTCGCCGTGGCGGGCCACCAGGGTCGTCGCGACCTCGACCAGCTTCACGTTGAGCTGCTGGGACGTCTCGCGCAGCAGCGCGAACGCCTGGTCGGCGGTGATGCCCTGGCGGTTCATCAGGATGCCCTTGGCCTGGCCGATGATGTCGCGGGTGCCGATCGCCTGGCGCATCTGGGTGCCCTGGAGGTCGGCGACCTCGGCGGACCTCAGGTGCGCGAGCGCGAGCGAGGCGTGGGTGGCGAGCAGCAACGCCGTGTGGCGGTCGGTGTCGGTGATGGTGTCGTGGTGGCGCGTGTAGATGTTGAGCGCGCCGCTGACCACCTTGTTCGTCGGCGACAGCAGCTCCGTGGACAGCACGCCGGTGAGGCCGTGCTCGACGGCGGCCGCGGCGAACTCCGGCCACCGCTGTTCCGTGCCCAGGTCGGGGCTGACCGCGTAGCCGGGACCGTCCAGCCGCGCCGCCTGCAGGCACGGGCCGCGGCCCGTCCGGTACTGGACCACGTCCAGTGCCGTGGCGACGTGGTCGGTCTCGGCCGGGGTGGTGTAGGTGCCGTCGGGGGCCCGCAGCGTCACGCTGACCACCGCGGCGGCGGGCACGAGGTGCCGGGCGGCGTTCACGACCTGCCGCAGGGCGCCGGCGACCGTGGTGGTGGTCAGCAACGACCTGGTCAGGACCTCGAACTCCGGGACCAAGTCGTCCACTCCGACGTCGGTGGCCGGCAATGTGCCGAGCAGGGCGTCCTCGAGACCGGCGAACCGGGGCAGTGCGCCGTCGGGGTCGGCGGTCTCCAGCACCCGGCTCACCGCGCCCGCCGGTTCGACCAGGAGCACGCTCCGGACGCCGCGGGCGGCCTGCGCGGTGGCGAACGACAGCAGGTTGCGGACGTTCACGGCGTTCAGAAATGTGAGACCCCGCAGGTCCAGCACGACCAGCGACGGCGGTGGCGTCGTCGCGGCCGCCTCGGACAGCGCGTGGATCGCGGTGGCGTCCAGCACGTCGGCCCCCGGCACCGTCAGCACCAGCGCCGCCTCGGTCCTCGCCGCGGTCACGTCCATCCGGTCATCCTTCCGCATCGGTGTCGTGAGCGAGACCGACGAGGGTCATGACCACGTCGGCGGAGGTGGCGACGGGGGCGACCAGCCGCAGCTCGGTGCCGTTGTCGCGGTGCCGGGTCGTGAGGCGGTGCAGGACCGACACCCCGGCACTGGCCAGGTGCGTCACGGCACCGAGGTCGACGGTCAGCGACCGGGTGCCGGTCGATCCCGCGACCGTCACCGCGTACTCGAACTTCTTGGCGGTGTGCGCGTCGACCGGCCCGGTGACGCGCAGGCGCGGGCCGGCGGCGGACCGGTCCTCGATCAGCAGCGGCTGGTCCGGTTCGGGCGGCGCCAGGGCGAACCCGAACGTCAGGTCGTCCGCCGTCAGCAACCGCGCGGGCCTGCCGACCCGGTGCAGCAGCACCGAGGTCGTGCCGTGGCCGTCGTGCTCCACCCGGAAGTGGTCGACCATGTCGGCGGTGATCTTCAGGCCCAGCCCGCGGTCGGGCGAGGGCACGGGTTCGCGCCACCGGCCGTCGTCGGACACGCGCACCTCGACCTCGCCGCGGTCGGTCAGCTCCCCCGTGATGACGAACTCGTGGTCGGCGGCGGAGTCGATGTAGGCGTGCTCGACCGCGTTGGTGGCCAGTTCGACCACGGCGTGCTGCAACGCGTCGGCGTCGTGCGCGCCGATCCGCAGCCCGTCGACCCAGCAGGACAGGTCGGCGCGCAGCGGTGCCAGCGACTCGGGCGCGGCCCGGTAGACGCGGTGGAACGCGGGCGGCGGTGTCACGAGCTGCACGGCCAGCAGCGTGATGTCGTCGCTGTGCCCGGTGACCCTGGCGAGCAGCTCGACGGTCTGGGTGCACAGCCGGTCCGCGGCCAGCGGGAGGTGGTCGCGCAGCACCCGGTCCGCCACGACGTCGGCCGCGACCTGGAGCAGCTCGACCGTCGCCTCGGCGAGGGTGCGCCGGGGCCGTTCGAGGACGCCGTCGGTGTAGAGGAGGAGGACGTCCCCGGTCACGAGGCTCTCGCGCTGGACGGTGGGAGTGCGCCACTCGCCGTGCACCCCGAGCGGCGGGTCGCCGCTGCCGGGGAGGAACCGGGCCTCGCCTCCCGCGACCACCAGCGGCGGCGGATGCCCCGCGGACGCGTAGTCGACCACCCCGGTCGCGGGGTCGAGCACCGCGACGCACACGGTGGCCGACCGCGCGCCGGGGATCCGGCGCGACGCGGCGTCGGCCGACCGCAGGGCCTCCACGACGTCAGCGGTGACGGCGAGGCGCTCGGACAGCACGACGCGCAGCTGTCCCATCGTCGCCGAGGCTGCCAGGCCGTGGCCGACGACGTCCCCCACCACCAGCCCGAGGCGCCCGCCCGGCAACGGCACGGCGTCGAACCAGTCGCCACCCGCGGCGGTGTCGGCCTGCGCCAGCAGGTAGCTCGCCGCCACCTGCGCTCGCGGCAGCACCGGCACGCTCGACGGCAGCATCTCCCGCTGCAGCGCGTCGATCACGTCTCTGGCCTCCGCGTACCGGCGTTCGGCCTCGACGGCCCGCTGCTGCGCGCCCTGCCGTTCCCGCACCCTCCCGGTGACGTCGACGATGTCGATGACCAGGCCGGTGACCTCGGCTCCGGCACTGAACACCGGCGTGATGTTCCAGTCCGCGAAGAGCTCGACGCGGTCCCCCGCGTCGGTGCGGTCGAACTGGAAGCGGTAGTCCCGCAGGGACTCCGGCTCGCCCGTGGCGTACACCCGCTCCACGGTCTCCAGCGTCTGCTGGCCCGCGGTCTCCGCGAACGCCTCCCGCAGGGTCGTGCCGACCACCGCCGGACGCCCGGTCCACGCGCGGAACACGCCGGTGGCGGCGGTGATCCGGAGCTCGGGACCCTCGAACGCGATCACCAGCAACGGCATGAGGTCGAAGACCCGCCGCACGACCCCGGCGTCACCGGCCGCCGAGTGCGGGCCGTCCCCGTCAGCCCCCGATACCGTCACCAGCCGCAGCCTCCACTCGTCCCGTCCGACGGCGGCGCGCCGGCTCCGGTGGTGCGAGCAGCCGCCGGTAGAGCCTCTCGACGCCCACGGCGATGTCGGGCCACGTGTGCCGGGCGTGGACCCGGTCCGCGGCCGCGATCCCGCAGGAGGTCCTGAGGGTGGCGTCGTCCAGCACCGTTCGCAGGGCCCGGACGAGCTGCTTGAGGTCGCGCGGCGGCACCAGCACGCCGGTGACGTCGTCGACCACGGCGTCACTCAGCCCGCCCACGTCCGTGGCGACCACCGGCACGCCGCAGGCCATGGCCTCCAGCGGCAGGGCGTCCCACGACGACCGGGCCGGCACGCACGCGACGACGTCCGCGGACCGCAGCAGCGCGGGCAGGTCCTCCCGCGCGACCGGGCCGAGCAGCCGGACGCGGTCCTCGACCCCGAGCCGGCGGGCCCAGCGGCTCAGCCGGTCCCCCTCGCCATGACCCGTGCCCGCGACCACCAGCTCGGCGTCGAGCAGCCGCGGCAGCGCGGCGACCAGGTCGGCGACGCCGTTGTCCCCCGCCGGGTCCACGGAGGTGACGATGCGGCCGAGCTCGCCGCGGGCGGCGACCTCGCCCTCCGGCTGGAAGAGCTCGACGTCGATCCCGCGCGCGATCAGCTGGATGCGCGAGCGCGGCACGCCCGCGGCGGCCAGGTCGAGCACCTCGTCCCGGCCGCTCGCCAGCACGAGCGCGGCCTCCCTGCCCACCAGCCGTTCGACGTCGGGCCGCCGGCCGAAGCCGTGGAACGACTGCACGACCGGCACTCCGAGCGGTTGCGCGGCCAGCAGGGCGGCGAGACCCGCACGCCAGAAGTGCGCGTGCACGAGGTCGGGCCGGGCGCCACCCCACGCGGCGCGCAGGTCGTCGACGAAGTCGCCGAGGTACAGCTCGTCGTCGTCCACGCGGTCGCGGTGGTGGACCGTCACGTCGTGCCCGCGGGCCCGCAGCGACGCCGCCAGGTCGCGGACGTGCGCGTCACGCCAGCCGGGTATGTCGTTCGCGGACACCAGGGAGATCTTGAGAAAACCGGAAACGGGTAGCACGGCAACAGCTCCGTCCACGACTCGATCGTGCCGAAGGGCTGCTCGCTGAACCCGTTGCCCCCGAACGTAGCCCAGCCCCGTGCGGCGTGCCGCACTGGCCTCGCTGATCAGGCGATTCCCCGCAGCAGGAGCCCCAGGGCGAAGTCGAACCGCTCGTGCTCCGCGCCCGAGTTCAGCTCCTCGACGTGCGCGGCGGTGTGCGGGAACCGGCTCGCCGGCAGCATCCGCAGCCTCGCCAGGACCTCCTCCCGGTCCACTCCGCCGGCCCGGAGCGAGACCTCGAACGTGTAGGCGCTGACGTACAGGAGCGCGGCGTCGATCGTCCACGCCGCCACCCGCGGCGCGACGCCACCGGCGAGGAACAGCGCGAGCAGCCCTTCGGTGACGCGGAGCGTGTCGAGGTTCGTCGGCGGGGCGGACAGCGCCGCGCGCGAGATGCCGGGAAAGCGGAGGAACTGGTCGCGCAGCTGCGTGAAGACGTCGAGGACCTGCTCGCGCCACCGGGCGGCGTCGGGCGGCGGCAGCTCCACGTTCCTGCTCAGCGCGCCGATGAGCAGGTCGTCCAGCTCGGCCTTGTTGCGCACGTGGGCGTAGAGCGACGCGGGCCCGGTGTCGAGCGCGGCCGCGACCCGCCGCATGGTCAGCGCGTCGAACCCCTCGGTCTCGACCATCCGCAACGCCGTCGTGACGATGCGGTCGACCGTGATGGGCTCTTTCCGGACCTGCTCTCGCTGGTCCAGGGCCGCGATCCGGTCCGCCCATTCCTCGCGTGACGCACCACGCCTGTTGCTCATGCCCCCACCCTACCAGTTGACACGAACAGTGTTCGTAAGTAGAACAGTGTTCGTGTCAACCTCACCTCGTTCGCTGCGAGAGGCGTGGATCGCCCTCGCCGGACTCTCCGCCGTGTTCCTGTTCGAGATGCTCGACAACTCGATCCTCACCGTCGCGCTGCCCACCATCGGCCGCGACCTCGACGCCTCGACGACCGCGCTGCAGTGGGTCTCGAACTCCTACGCCGTCGTCTTCGGCGGCCTGATGCTCGTGTTCGGCGCCGTGGCCGACCGCTTCGGACGCCGCCGCGTGATGCTCGTCGGCCTGGCCCTGCTCGGTGTGGCGTCGCTCGCGACCGTGTTCGTCTCGTCCGTGGCCGCGTTGATCGCCGTGCGTTCGGTGATGGGAGTCGCCGCCGCGATGACCACGCCGGGCTCGATCGCGCTGGCGTTCCGGCTGTTCTCCGGCGACGACCTGCGCGTCCGCGCCATGACGCTCATCTCCACCGTCGGCCTGGTCGGTCTCGCGGTCGGCCCGCCGCTCGGCGGTCTCGTGCTGACCGTCGCGCCGTGGCAGGCGCTGCTGCTGGTCAACGTGCCGATCGCGGCGCTCGCGTTCGCCGGCATCGCCCGCGGGATCGCACCCGACACCGAGTTCCACCACGCACCCGCCGACGTCGTGGGCGGGCTGCTCGGCACGGTCGCGATCGTGCTCACCCTGCTCGCGCCGACGTTCTTCGTCGAGTCCGGCTCCGGCTCGTGGATCCCCTGGGCCACCGCGGTCGCGGCCGTTCTCGCGGCCGTGCTGTACGTCGTCCGCGCCCGGACCGCCCGGCACCCGCTGCTCGACCTCGCACTGGTCGCCCGGCCGTTGGTCGCGAGCGGTCTCGCCTACAAGGCCGCGACCGGACTGGCGGCGGCCGGCCTCACCTACCTCGTGACACTGCAACTCCAGCTCGACTGGGGCTGGTCGCCCGCGCTGGCCGCCGCCGGGATGCTGCCGCAGGTGGTCGTGCTGATCGCGAGCGGGCCGGTGGTCAACCGGTTCGTGCGGTGGGCCGGGCTGAACCGGGCCGTGCTGCTCGGGTCGATCGGCGTGGTGGCCGGGCTCGCCGTCTACGCGCTGCTGGGACGACTCGGCTACCCGCCCGTCGCGCTCGCGCTGGTACTGGTGGCGATCGGCATCCGCGTGGTCGGCGCCGTCGCGGGCGTGAACGTCCTCAAAGGACTGCCGGAGAACCGGACGTCGATCGGTGCCGCGCTCGTCGACACGGCCTCCCAGGTCACCTCGGCCGCCGGCGTCGCGGTCAGCGGCACGGTGCTGGCGTGGCTGTTCGCCGGCTCCATCGCGCAGCCGGGCTGGACCGCCGCGCAGACCGCGCAGTTCGAGCGGGCGGTGACCGCAGGAAGCCTGCTGCTGACGGCGATGGCGGCCGCGCTGGTGGCGTGGGCGGGCGTCCGGATGCGCGGCGCCGCGTCAGCTGACGCGCTCGTCCACAGTCCATGACCGCGTCCGGGACCGGTCGAGGAACCGCTCCTCGTCCTCCGCGACCCCGGACCCCTCGGCCAGCACGGCGGAGAGCCACGCCCGGCGGGCCGCCTTGTCGGCGAACTTCAGCACGGTCATGGCGTCGTACTCCGACGCGTGGCCGGCCATGTCCACCTCCGGCAGGTAGTGCCGCGCGTAGTGGGCCACCGTGGGCGCGACGCGCAGGACCAGCGGGACGTGGTGGTTCTCGTAGTGGTCGACGAACTCCTCGCGACTCAGGCCCTCCTTGGCCTTGAGCAGCACCACGACGGTGATCACTGCGCACGCACCAGCAGGTCAACGACCTCCGGCAGCTCCGCCCGCAGCGCCGCGACCGTGGCCACGTCGCCCGCCAGGTGGTGCAGCAGCGCCCGCTGGAACACGCCGTCGAGCGTGACGTAGACCAGGCCGGAGGACGCGGACACCGTGCCGCCGCGCAGTTCGGCGCAGCGGCTGACCACCCGCCACACCATGGCCTCGCGGTGGCTGTCGATCTCCAGCACGTCGGCGCGGAACGTCTCGTCGAACAGGCTCTGGTTGCGCAGGTCGTACCAGAGGCGGTGCAGCGCCGCGTCCTGCGCGAGGGTGTCGAAGAACATCGCCACGAACCCGTCGCGCAGCTGCTCGGCGGAGGTCGCCGTCGCCACCACCTCGTCGTACCGCGTCACGCAGACGACCTCGTACTGGCGGACGGCCTCGGTGATCAGGTCGCGCTTGTCGGCGAAGTAGTAGTGCAGGACCCCGTGGGAGAACTCGGAGTTCTGCGCGATCTCCCGCAGGCTCGTGCGGGCGTAGCCCAGCTCGGCCAGCGTGTGCAGGGTCGCCACGGCGAGCTCGGTGCGCCGGGCGTCGAACTTGTCGACCTGCCGGCGGGCGATCCGGTGCTGCTTGCTCTCAGCGACGTCTGTCACGGAACGCATCCTATCGCCCACTGAGACAAACCTTGAACACTCGTCCAATAAATCTTGGACAGTCGTCAAGGATTTCCTTGACGACTGTCAAGTTTCGGCTAGCGTGTGAGCCATCTCACCGAGGAGGCGACTCAATGACGAGTTATCAGCTGACCGGACGGAAAGCGCTGGTCACCGGCGGTGCTCGCGGACTTGGCGCGGGCATGGCCGAGGCTCTGGCCGCGGCCGGCGCGGCCGTCCTGATCGGCGACGTCCTGGAAGAGGAAGGCAAGCAGACCGCCCAGGCTCTGCGCGACACCGGCGCGACGGCGGAGTTCGTGCCGCTGGACGTCACCGACGACGAGAGCTGGGCCGCGGCGGTGAGCACCGCGGCCGACGCGATCGGCGGGCTCGACATCCTCGTCAACAACGCGGGCATCGAGATCACCAGCCTCATCACCGAGCTCGACCCGGCCGACGTGCGCAAGATGCTGGACGTCAACGTGCTCGGCACGGCGCTGGGACTCAAGCACGGCCTGCGCGCGATGCGGCCCGGTGGCGCGGCGGGTGGCGGCGGCTCGATCATCAGCGTCGCCTCGGTCGCGGCGACGATCGCCTTCCCCGGCATCAGCGTCTACTCGGCCACCAAGTCCGCCATCGACCGGCTCACCAGGGTCGCCGCCGCGGAGTCCGGCAAGCTCGGCTACGGCGTGCGGGTCAACTGCATCTACCCCGGCCTCACCCCGACCGCGATGGGCAACCAGCTCGCGGTCGACTGCGCCGAGCTCGGGCTGTTCCCGTCCGTCGAGGCCGCCGTCGGCGCGGTCGTCGAGCTGACGCCGCTCGGCCGGCTCGGGCAGGTCGACGACATGGCCGACGCCGTGGTGTTCCTCGCCTCCGACGCGTCCAAGTTCATCACCGGGGCGGGTCTCCCGGTCGACGGCGGAATGGGGATGTGACATGCCCACGGACAAGCCCGTCGTCGTCTACGGCGCCTCCGGCTACACCGGCCGCCTGATCTGCGAGTACCTGCGCGAGTACGGCATCCCGTTCGTCGCCGCCGGCCGCGACGGTCAGCGGGTCAAGGAAGCCGTCGCCGCCGTGCCCGGCATCGACACCGTCGACCACGAGATCGCCGAGGTCGAGCACACCGAGGCCGCGCTGACGGAGGCGTTCACCGGCACGAAGGTCGTGCTGAACACCGTCGGCCCGTTCTCCCGCTACGGCCACGAGGCGGTGCGGGCGAGCCTGAACGTCGGCGCGCACTACACCGACACCAACGGCGAGCAGGACTGGATGATCGACGCCGACGCGCAGTACGGCGCCGACTTCGCGAAGCAGAACCTGTTGCTGTCGCCCGGGATCGCGCAGATGTACACGGTCGGTGAGATCGCCGCGCAGATCTGCCTGGAGCAGCCCGGTCTGGACACCCTGGACATCGGGGTGTTCTGGAAGGGTTATCCCACAGTCGCCTCCACGAACACGATCCTCACGAACGCCGCGTTCGCGAAGGCGTACTACCTGGAGCAGAACGAGTACGTGGAATGGCCGCCGGACGCGGGTCTCTACGAGCTGGTCGTACCCGGCCAGCACGAGCTCGGCCTCGCGCTGCCGTGGGGCGGCACGGCGCACCCGGTGTGGTTCAAGCGGGATCCGCGGGTCGCGTCGGTGCGGGCGCTCGGCGGCGTGTTCAACCGGCCGCTGATGCTCGGCGTGCCGCAGATCGTCACCGCGGCGCTGGCGGAGATGGAGGGCAAGACCGACGAGGAGAAGTACGCGATCGTCGACGCGTTCTCCGCCCAGGTGCGCAGCGAGATGCCGCCGCGCGAGAACCCGAGGATCAACATCTCGCTCGACTCCGTGCACGCGTCCGGGCCGCTCGGGCGCGCGTCGTGCGTGATCCACGGCAACTGCAACTACAAGCAGACGGCGTTGCTGAACGTCCACGCGGCCGTGCACCTGTTGCAGGACGCGCCGCGCCGGGTCGGGTTCGCCTCGGGCTGCCAGGCGTTCGGGCACCGGGAGCTGCTGGGCGCGCTGCGGTCGTTCGGGCTGGTGCTCGACCCGATCG
Source organism: Lentzea sp. (assembly GCF_036380075.1). Classification (NCBI taxonomy): domain Bacteria; kingdom Bacillati; phylum Actinomycetota; class Actinomycetes; order Pseudonocardiales; family Pseudonocardiaceae; genus Lentzea; species Lentzea sp. The sequence continues at coordinate 38,495 of NZ_DASVFL010000001.1, forward strand.
TCGAAGTGCACCGCTGATGAGGCTGTCCGACTACCTGGACAAGGGCGCGTCGCTCGGGGGTGACGCGCCCTGCCTCACGACCGGCGGGGTCTCGCAGACCTACGCCGAGGTCCAGCGGCGCTCCCGGGAGATCGCGGGAGCGTTGCAGGACAGCGGGATCGCCGTCGGGGACCGGGTCGCGGTGCTGTCCGCCAACGACCCGCTCGCGCTCACGTGCGTGTTCGGCATCTCGCGGGCCGGGGCGGTGTGGTGCCCGGTCAACCCCCGCAACGAGGCGGCGGAGAACCGGGAGCTGCTCGCCCTGTTCGGCTGCCGGTGCCTGTTCTTCCAGGAGAGGTTCGCGCCGCTGGTGGACCGCATCCGCGGCGACCTGCCGGCGCTGACCACGCTGGTGTGCCTCGACGGCGAGGTGGAGTGGGCGGTGCCGTTCGCGGACTGGCTCGCGGAGCACGCGCGGGAGCCGGAACCCGTGACGGTCCCCGACGACGACCTGTGCATGCTGGCGGGCACCGGCGGCACGACCGGCAGGCCCAAGGGCGTGCGGCTGACCGGGCACAACATGGAGACCGCGACCGCGCTGACACTGATGAGCTACCCGTTCGGCGTCCGGCCCCGCTACCTCGCGCTCGCCCCGCTGACGCACTCGGCGGGCGTGCTCACGTTCCCGATCATGGCCCTGGGCGGCGAGACGGTGGTCATGCCCGCGCCGGACCTCGGCGAGTTCCTGCGGCTGGTCGAGCACCACCGGATCACGCACGCGTTCCTGCCGCCGACGGTGGTCTACGGCCTGCTCGACCACCCGGCGCTGGACTCGACGGACCTGACCTCGTTGCGCTGCCTCTGGTACGGCGCCGCGCCGATGTCGCCGGTGCGGCTGACCGAGGCGCTGCACCGGATCGGGCCGGTGATGGGCCAGCTGTTCGGGCAGACCGAGGCGCCGAACATGATCGCCACGCTCGCCCCGGCCGACCACTTCCTGCCCGACGGCTCGATCGCGACCGCGCGGCTGTCGTCGGCGGGCAGGCCCACGCCGCTGACGCAGGTCGCGATCATGGCTTCGGACGGCGCTCTGCTGCCGCCGGGCTCGCGCGGCGAGATCGTCGTGCGGGGACCGCTGGTGATGGCCGGGTACCACGAGAACCCGGCGGCGACGGCCGAGGTGAGCGCGCACGGGTGGCACCACACCGGCGACATCGGCTACCTCGACGAGGAGAACTTCCTGCACATCGTCGACCGCGCCAAGGACATGATCATCACGGGCGGGTTCAACGTGTACTCGGCGGAGGTCGAGCAGGCGCTGCGGGCCCATCCGGCGGTCCAGGACTGCGCGGTGGTGGGGCTGCCCGACGACAAGTGGGGCGAACGCGTCACGGCGGTCGCGCAGCTGCGCGGCGGCGGGGACACCGACGCCGCGACGCTGATCGCGTTCGTCAAGGAACAGCTCGGCAGCGTGAAAGCACCGAAGCAGGTCGAGATCTGGCCCGACCTGCCGCGGTCCACAGTGGGCAAGGTGCTCAAAACCGAGATCCGGCAACGCCTTTCCCGGTGACCCTTCGGGGGCCCTGAGCAGGAGGGCCGGCCGCCTCCCTGGACGGCCGGTCCTCCTCCGGGTCACGCGGTGTGCAGCGTGAGCCCGTAGACGCGCAGGATCTCGTTGATCGGCTGGAACCAGGTGCGGCCGCCGCTGGAGCAGTTGCCGTAGCCGCCGGACGTCACGCCCTGCGCCTGGTCACCGGTGATGAACGAGCCGCCCGAGTCGCCCGGCTCCGCGCACACGCTGGTGCCGACCATCTCGTAGACGGCGCCCTGCGAGTAGTTCACGGTCTCGTTGCGGCCCTGCACCACACCGCAGTGCCAGTGCGTCGTGGAACCCGAGCGGCACACCGAGGTGCCGACCGGCGCCTCCCACGAGCCGCGGACGAGCGCGTCGCTCACGGTGCCCCAGCCGAGCACGACCGGCACGGTCCACCAGCCGCCGCCGGTGCGGATCCACGCGTAGTCGTTGCCGGGGAACGACGAGCCCGCGAAGTTGCCCTGGAACGAGCGGTCCCAGCCGTACACGGCCGCGCCGCCGCCACCGCAGTGGCCGGCCGTGACGTAGCCGCCGTGCACCGAGAAGCCGATGGAGCAGCGGACGTTGCCGGTGTAGAACGGGTCGCCGCCGACCGTGCCCGCCGCGAACGTCTGCGGCTGCTGCACGGCCTCGGTGTTCACGCTGATGGCGCCGAACGAACGCGCCTTGTCGAGGAACGCCGCGACCTCGGCGGTCTGCTTGCCGGCCTCGACGTTCACCACGACCGTGCCGGTCTTGGCGTCGGTCTTCCAGCTCGCGACCGCGGCCGGCACGTTGCCGGTCTTGGACAGGGCGTCGAGGCGGTTCTTGTGGGCGTTCAGCGAGTTCGCCGACCGGCCGACGACCACCGAGTCGGCGCCGGCGGCCTCGACCTTGCGGGCCGCGGCCCGGTCGGTGACGGCGACGACCAGGCGGTTCGTCTTCTCGTCGAACCAGCTGCCGGCGTAGGAGGCGCCGGCCTGGGTCTCGGCGCGCGGTGCGAGCACCGACGCGCGCTCTTCGGACGCCAGGCGCACGCGCGCCTGGGCTTCGGTGAGCCCGAACGCCGAGGTCATCGAGGCGACCAGCCCCGGTGACAGCTCCTCGGCCGCGGCCTGTGCCGGAACGGCGAAAGTGGACCCGACCAGCACGAGCGCCAGCGCGGGCACGATTCTGGGCATGGTGAGGCGCAAGCTCTTCTCCTTGTCCGTGCAGGGATCGCCTCCCGCCCCGTTGCGGGAAGCGGCGAACATGAGAGCGCTCCCACCGTGGACCAGACCTTTGCCCGGCGTCAACAGCCGACCGCACACCTGTCCTGTCCGGTTCCTGCCCGGACAAGCCCGATCGGGCACTACGCCATGACGACGACCTGCCGCACCGCCTCGCCGGACGCCAGCGCGGCGAACCCGTCGTTGACGGCGTCGAGCTCCAGCCGGCCGGACAGCAGCCCGTCGACCGGCAGCCTCCCCGCGCGGTAGAGGTCGATGAACCGCGGCACGTCCCGGCGCGGCACGCACGAGCCGAGGTAGCTGCCCTTGAGCGTGCGTTCCTCGGCGACCAGGTTCAGCGCGGGCAGCGTCACCGTGCGGTCGGGGTGCGGGAGTCCGACCGTGACGGTCGTGCCGCCGACAGCCGTTGCGGCGTAAGCCTGTTCGAGCACGGCGGCGACCCCGGTGGTGTCGATGACCTTGTCCGCGCCTCCCCCGGTCAGCTCGCGGACGTGGGCGACGACGTCCGGTCCGCCGGCGGCCTCGTGCGTCGCGCCGAGCGTGCGGGCGAGCTGCCGCTTGTGCTCGACGACGTCCACCGCCACGACCTGGGTGGCGCCCGCCGTGATCGCCGCGAGCACCGCGGACAGCCCGACGCCGCCGAGCCCGAAGACCGCGACCCTGTCCCCCGGCACGACCTGGGCGCTGTAGAACGCCGCCCCCGCGCCCGTCAGCACGGCGCACCCGAACAGCGCCGCGACGTCGAGCGGCAGGTCCGGCGGCACCAGCGTGGCCGAGCGGCCGGAGATCACGGTGTACTCGGCGAACCCGGACACCCCGAGGTGGTGGTGCGGCCGCGTGCCGTCGGGCAGCGTCCACCGGCGCCCGCCGCCGAGCAGCGTGCCCTCGCGGTTCGCGGCGGCGCCCGGTTCGCACAGGGCCTGCCGGCCCGACGAGCACGGGCGGCACGCGCCGCACGCGGGCACGAACGACAGCACGACGTGGTCGCCCGCGCGGAACTCGGAGTCCGGGCCCGCCTCGACGACCTCGCCCGCCGCCTCGTGCCCGAGCACCATCGGCAACGGCCGCACGCGCGACCCGTCGATCACGGACAGGTCGGAGTGACACAGGCCGGTGGCGTGCACGCGCACCAGCAGCTCGCCGGGACCGGGCGGGTCCAGCTCCAGGTCGACGATCTCCAACGGCCCGCCGACGGCGGTCAGCACGGCACCCCGGGTCTTCACGCCACCACCAGCCCTTCCATCGCGGTGCGCAAGCGCGCGGGGATCTCGACCGGTTTACGGGTCGTCCTGTCGACGAACACGTGCACGAAGTGGCCCTCCGCCACCACGTCCTCGCTCCCTTCGAGGAAGAACCCGACCTCGTAGCGCACGCTGGACCGCCCGAGGTGGCCGATCCGCAGGCCCCCGTCGAGCGCGTCCGGGAACGCGACCGAGGCCCGGTAGTTGCAGTGGGACTCCACGCACAGGCCGATCTCCGCGCCCTCGTGGATGTCCAGGCCCGACGCGATCAGCCACGTGTTGATCACCGTGTCCATGAACGCGTAGTGGACGACGTTGTTCACGTGGCCGTAGACGTCGTTGTCCGCCCACCGGGTCGGAATCCGCTGCCAGTGCCGGTAGCTGTCGCGCACACACCCTCCGCTGCTGTGCTCAGTCGAGCCTCCTGGTCAGCTCGACCCTCGACCGCACGCCGAGCCGCGCGAAGATGTTGCGCAGGTGGTGCTCGACGGTGCGGTGGCTCAGGAACAACCGCGCGGCGATCTCGCGGTTCGTGGCGCCCTCGGCGACCAGCGCCGCGATCTGCGCCTGCTGCGGCGTCAGACCGGGGTGGTCCTTGGGCTCGCCGGTGGGGTCGCCGGCCGCGCGCAGCTCCGCGCGGGCCCGCTCGACCCAGTGGTCGGCCTGGTAGGACTCGAAGATGCGCACGGCGTCGCGCAGGTGTTCGCGCGCCGCCTTGGGCCTGCGGCCCCGCCGGAGCCGGTTGCCGTACAGCAGCTCGGTCTTCGCGAGCTCCAGCGCGGTGCCGCTGGCGCGGTGCAGCCGGATGGCTTCCGCGAAGTGCTCGTCGGCGGTGCCGGCCTCCAGCAGGGCGCGGCAGCGGTGCGAGAGCGCGAGCCGCGCCGCGCTTCCCGTGGCACCGGCCCACTTCTCGTACCGCCGCAGCGCTCTGTCCCCCGTGGACGGTTTGCCGCACGCGACGGCGGCCTCGACGAGGTGCGGTGCGGCCATGACCTTGATGCCGGCGTGCCCGTGGTGCAGGCGCAGCCGGTCCAGCGCGTCGGCGGGCCGGTCGCGCGCCAGGTCGACGCACGCGAACGCCCACGCGCCGAACGTGCCGGGCCGGATGAGCCCGCGTTCGGTGATGTGCTCGGTCGCGGTGTCGATGCGGTGCAGGGCCGTCTCGGAGTCGCCGCGCAGCGCGGCCAGCAGGGCGAGGATCGTCAGGTGGTCGACGACGGCGTTGTGCTGGCCGACCGCCGTGGCGGCGTGCACTCCCTCGGTGGCCGCCGTCAGCGCCGCCGCGTGCTGGTCGAGCAGCAACGCCGACAGCGCCCGGTAGACCAGCGCCCACGGCACGAGCGCGGTGTACCCGCTCTCCCGCGCCGCCGTGACCGCGCCGGTCGCCAGCTCGTACGACCGGGTCGCGTCGCCCAGCACGTAGGCCGCCTGGCTCGCCCAGATCCGCGCCTGCGGTCCCGGCACCCGGGCGGCGAGCTCGACGACCGCGCGCAACGCCGGCAACGCCTCGTCGTGGCGTCCGGACAGCGTCGCGGACATGCCGATCAGGTGGTCGAGCGTGAGCCGGGTGACCGGGTGCTCGTCGGGGCGGCGGATCGACCGCGCCAGCTCCGCGACGGCCGTGTGCCGGCGGGGGTCGCCCGCGATGCTCGCCGCCTCGCCCGCGAACCCCAGCGCCGCCACCGCCAGTCCGCGCTGCGTGCCGACCAGGCCCCTGGCGGCGCGGATGAGCCGGTCCGCCGCCACGTCCGGGAGGCTTTCGCCGAGGTCGATGCCCCCGGCGACGAGGTCCATCAGAGCGCGGAGCTCGACCGTGTCGGTCATCCGGACCGCCGTGCGCAGGACGGCGCGCGACCGGTGCGGCGCGCCGCGGGCCCAGTGGTCCGCGGCGGCCCTGAGCAGCCGGCGGGCCTTCTCCTCCTGGTCGGTCGTGAGCTGGGCGGCGCGGCCGTGGTCGCGGGCGGCGGTCGCGAAGTCGCCGCGGCGGCGGGCCTGCTCGGCGCCGGCGGCGAGCGCGTCCGCGTGCTCGGCGGCGTCGCCACTGGTCATGGCGCTGTGCCAGGTCCGCCGGGGTCCTGGCGGGAGGAGCTCGGCCAGCGCGGCGTGCGCCTGGAACCGCGCGGCCGCCGCGATCGAGGTGTGCAGGGTGGAGCGGACGAGCCGGCGCGGGTCGAGCAGCGTGCCCGCCTCCGTGACGGCGTCGAGGTCGCCGGTGAGCCGGACCAGCGCCTCCGCGGTCAGCTCGTCGTCCACGGCCGCGAGCGCGGCGACGTGCCGGGCCCTCGGCGAGAGCGACTCGAACCGGGCGAGCAGGCGGGCGCGCAACGTGCTGGACTCGGGCAGCACGTCCGGCGGCGGTGCCGTGCCGCCGAGCTGGCCGGAGGTGAGCGACCCGGCGAGCTCCCGCAGCGCGAGCGGGTTGCCGCAGGCCAGCTCGGCGAGGTCGACGGCGAGCGCGGGCGGCAGGCCGGGCAGCAGGTCGTCGAGGACCTGGAGGCTCGCCGTGCGGTCCAGCGGTTCGAGCACGACGCCGGGCAGCCCGAACGTCGCGGTCTCGGTGGCGATGAGCAGCGCGGCCGTCGTGCCGGTGACGTCGGCGGCGAGCTGACGGAGGTCGTCGTCGAGGTCGCGCACGTCGTCCACGCACAGCACCGCGTCGTAGGAGCGCCGGGCGTGCTCGAGCAGGGCCGACTTGCCGGAGCCGGGCTCGCCGCGCAGCACGAGTGCCGACCCGTTCCCGGTGCGCGCACGCCGGAGGAACGCGTCGACGGCGACGCGCTGCCTGTCGCGGCCACGCAGCATCGGCCCAGTGTCGCCGCCCCCCGACGGCCTGCGGAAGGGGTCGCGGCGAAATTCACCTACCACTGTTAGTTTTGCCTCCGAAGTTCTCCGGCGAGACCGGTGGTTGTACCGATGCGCACGTCCGCGACGGGGTTGCAGGGTCAGGTGTCCCCGAGTTCCCTGCCGAATGAGGTGTACAAAGCCGTGCGACTTCGTTCCTTCCTCCCGATCGCGCTGTCCCTGGCCCTGCTGGGCACCACCGCCCAGGCCCAGGCCGCCGCCAACCCGTACGAACGCGGACCGGCCCCGACGAACTCGAGCATCGAGGCGACCCGCGGCCCGTTCGCCGTGTCGGAGACCTCGGTGTCGTCGCTGGTGAGCGGCTTCGGCGGCGGCACGATCTACTACCCGACCAGCACCGCGTCCGGCACGTTCGGCGCGGTGGCGGTCTCGCCGGGCTACACCGGCACGCAGTCGAGCATCGCGTGGCTCGGCCCGCGCATCGCCTCGCAGGGCTTCGTCGTGTTCACGATCGACACCATCACGATCTACGACCAGCCCGACAGCCGCGCGTCCCAGCTCCTCGCGGCCCTCGACTACCTCACCCAGCAGAGCTCCGTCCGGTCCCGCATCGACACCACCCGCCTCGGCGTGATGGGCCACTCGATGGGCGGCGGCGGAACCCTGCGCGCGGCGAGCCAGCGCCCGTCGCTGCAGGCGGCGATCCCGCTGACCGGCTGGCACACCACGAAGAACTGGTCGTCGGTCCGCGTCCCGACCCTGGTGGTCGGCGCCGAGGACGACTCGATCGCCCCCGTGGCGACGCACTCCGAGCCGTTCTACACCACACTACCGTCCACTTTGGACAAGGCGTACCTGGAGCTGAACAGCGCCACGCACTTCGCGCCCAACAGCCCGAACACGACCATCGCGAAGTACAGCATCTCGTGGCTCAAGCGGTTCATCGACAACGACACCCGCTACGAGCAGTTCCTGTGCCCGGCGCCGGGCCGCAGCCTGCTGATCGAGGAGTACCGCGACACCTGCCCGCACTCCTGATCCCGTGAGCCCGGGTCGCGGCGCCTTCCTCGGCGGGGGCGCCGCGACCCGTCCC
>NZ_DASVFL010000002.1:0-11797 GCF_036380075.1 Lentzea sp.
ACGCAACAGCAAGCCGCCCAACGAAACAGGCGTGCCATCAACCCACGAACGGCGCCGGAGAGGCTCCTTTGGGAGTGCCGGGGGTTTGGGGGCGGAGCCCCCAAGAAACCCAAGACCCCTCAAGCAGACTCCCGCCGAACCAACACGGTAGGCAACATCTGCTTCTTGGACTTCACAGTCTCATCCCGAAGCAACTTCACCAGGTGCTCCACCATGTGCTTGACCTGCTCATCGGAGTCCTGCCGAACAGAGGTCAACGGCGGCGAAGTGTGCTCAGCGATCGCGACATGGTCGTCGAACCCGACCACGGCGACATCCTCGGGAACCCGCCGCCCAGCCTCCTGCAACGACTCCAAAGCACCGGCAGCCATCAGGTCGGAAGCGACGAACACGGCATCCAGCCCGGGAACCCGCCCGAGCAGAGCGGACATGGCCTTGCGCCCACCCTCCCGGGTGAACCCGCCGTCCTCCATCAGCCGAGCAGCGGCACGGTCGTCCAGCCCCAGAGCGGACTTGAACCCGTTCATCCGATCGATGGCCGACAGCTCGTCGACCGGTCCGGAGACGTGCACGATCTTCCGCCGCCCGAGCGACTTCAGGTGCTCGGTGGCGAGGACGGCGCCGCCCTCGTTGTCGTTGTCGACGAGGTGCATCCCCCGCAACGACCCCCAGGGCTTGCCGGCGTAGACCACCGGCAGCGGCAGCTTCTTCACGATGGAGACGAGCTCGTCGTTCCGGTGCGGCGCGAACACCAGCGCACCGTCGACGTGCCCGCCCGCCAGGAACCGGTGCGCGCGCATCTGGTCGTCGTGCGAGTGCACGAGCATCAGCACCATCTGCACGTCGACGTCGGCCAGCGCACGCGCGCCGGCACGGATCAGACGGGCGAAGTGCGGGTCATCGAAGATCTTGGGCTCGGGCTCGGAGAACAGCACGGCCACGGCGCCGGTGCGGCGGGTGACCAGCGCCCGCGCGGCGCGGTTCGGCTGGTAGCCCAGCGCCGTCACGGCTGCGTTGACCGCCTCCAGCGCTTCGGGACTGACGCGCGGGGACGCGTTCAGCACTCGTGACGCCGTGGCGCGGGAGACCCCAGCCCTCGCGGCAACGTCTTCCAACGTCGGACGCGCGTGGATGGACACGAGCACCACTCCTCGATGAAAACCTTTGATCCGCTAAGCAGCTTAGCCCCAAAGGATCTCCCAGGAGGGTTTCCGCGCTGTTCACCGAGTTTTTTCGGCTATCACCGCTGCGCCCGACGCCTTCGGAGCACGCCCGCGCGGCGTGATGGAAACGCGGAGCAAGCCGTCCTCCCGGCGTGTCGTGGCCTCCAGGCCGGCACGGGCGGCGGTGCGCACGAGCGCGGTCTCCGTCGGCAGGCACCACGCCACCAGCTCCGAGTACCCGGCGGCGCGGGCGTCGGTGGCCAGCGCGCCGAGCAGGGCGGTGCCCACGCCGCGGTGCTGCCAGGCGTCCTCGACCAGCAGGGAGATCTCGGCCGACTCGGGGGTGCCGGTCTGGATGAGCTGGCCGAGCGCCACGACCTGGTCGGCGCACTGGGCGAGGACCGTGGTGCCGCGCGGCGGGCTGAGCAGGCGGTGCAGCCAGCGGCGGGGCAGGGTGCGCATGCCCGAGTGGTAGCGGTTGAACAACGTCCTCATGGAACAGCGGGAGTGCAGGTCCGCGACCGCGTCCTCGTCGGAGCCGGTGCCGGGCCGCAGGACCAGGGCCGCGCCGTCGTCGCTCAACGCGCCGCGCAGCGCGGGTGCCGGGGCGTCGACGAGGTCGAGCAGCGCCTGGGCCCGTGCTAGCTCGACCTGGGTGAACCTGGACCAGCCGCGCCGCGCCGCCCACTCTCCCAGCTGGACCTGGCCCTCGCCCGCCTCGCCGCGGGTCACCGCGTCCGCGGCCAGCACCCGGCGCAGCGCCTCGGCCGTCCGGTCGGGATCGGTGAGGGCGGTCCTGGCGGCGCGCAACGCCGCCGTGGGCTCGTCCACCAGGTCGCGCAGGTCGGCGCTGGTGATCCCGACGCACTTGGCGCCCTCGCTGCGGACGGCTTCGACGAGGTCGGCGGGCAGCACGCCCTCACCGGCCCGCACGACGATCTCGTCGAGCACGCCGCCGGGGACGGGGATCACGTGCAGCGCGAGGACGTTGCAGTCGGCCGAGGCCAGCCGGACCGTGACGCGTGCGAGCGCGCCGGGGCTGTCGCTGAGTTCGAAGCGCATGCGCCAGGTCGTCGTCATGACACCAAGAGTTCATCGAAGTTGTTGCCGCGAGGCGAACCACGGGTAAAACGATCGAAATAGGGTCGCGCCATGAGGAGATCTCTGGCCGCGGGCCTCACCCTGCTCACCGTCACCGCGCTGGCCACGCCCACCGCCGCCGCTCCCGAGGCGGCCCGTCCCGGGGCGCAGAAGCAGGCGACGCTGACGAACTTCGCCTCCCTCCCGGCGGAGACGTTCGTGCCCGGCAGCGAGCCCAGCGGGTCCGCCCTCGGCACGGCCCCGGTCAACGGCGTCACGCCGCCGTTCGCCGACCAGCCCGTCCAGGGCTTCAGCGGGGTGCTGCGCAACAGCGACGGCACCTACGACGTGTTGTCCGACAACGGCTACGGCACGAAGGCCAACAGCGCGGACTTCAACCTGCGCATCCACCGCGTCGCGCCGGACTTCCGCACCGGCCGGGTCGACGTCCTCGGCGGCATCACGCTGACCGACCCGAACGCGCACATCACGGCCCCGCTGACGCGCGCCGACCGCGTGCTGACGGGCGCGGACCTCGACGTCGAGTCGTTCACCCGCGGTGCGGACGGCACCTACTGGGTCGGCGACGAGTTCGGCCCGTACCTGCTGCACTTCGACCGCGCCGGGCGCCTGCTCGCCGCGCCGGTGCCGCTGCCGGGCGTGCGCGCTCCGGAGAACCCCGAGGGCGGCGCGAACCTGCCCGGCAGCAAGGGTTTCGAAGGTCTCACGCTCTCCCCCGACGGCAGGACGCTCAACGCCCTGCTGGAGGGCACGGTCGCCGGCGACGAGCCGGGCACGTTGCGCCTCAACGAGTTCGACGTCGCCGGGAACCGCTACACCGGCAGGAAGTGGCTCTACCGGCTGGAGAACCCGGGCTTCGCCATCGGTGACGCCATCGCCGTGGACGCGAACCGGTTGCTGGTCATCGAACGCGACGGCGCCCAGGGGGCCGACGCCCAGGTCAAGCGCGTCTACCTGGCCGACAAGCGCGACCGCGACCGCGACGGCAAGCTCGACAAGACGCTGGTCGCGGACCTGCTCAACCTCGCGAACCCGAAGCACGTCGGCGGCCAGGCGGACCCGTTCCGCTTCCCGTTCACGACGATCGAGGACGTCACGATCCTCGACGACCGCACGATCGCGATCCTCAACGACAACAACTTCCCGTCGTCTTCGGGCCGTACGCCGGGCAAGCCGGACGACAACGAGTTCATCACCATCCGGCTGGCCGAGAACCTGCACGCCGACCCGCGCGTGCTGCGCCGCCGGTAGTCGGTCAGAAACACGAGAGCGCTCCCACCCGTGGACGGGAATGTCCGGCGGTGGGAGCGCTCTTGGGCTGAACAGAGGTGGCTAGACGGTGTACCCCTGGGCGGGCAGGCCGTTCTGCCCGATGATCCGCGACAGCGCGACGGCGCTCTCCTTCACCGTGCGCTGCTGCGTCTCGAAGTCGACGTGCACGATCCCGAACCGCTGCGAGTACCCGGCGGCCCACTCGAAGTTGTCGAGCAGCGACCACGCGAGGTAGCCGCGGACGTCGGCGCCCTCGGAGATCGCCCGGTGCACCGCGCGGACGTGGTCGAGCAGGTACTTCGTCCGCTGGGTGTCGGCCACCCGGCCCGTCTCGTCCACGGTGTCCGGGAACGCGGACCCGTTCTCCGTGACCACGAGCGGGATGCCGTCGGTGTCGCGGGACAGCCGGACCAGCAGCTCCGTGAACGCGTCGGCGTTCTGCTCCCAGCCGAAGCCGGTGACCTCGCCCTGCGGCGGCTGCAACGCCACACCGCGCAGGCCCGCGTGCGGCCCGGCCGGCACGAAGTCCGGGTCGGCGGGGGCGACGCGGGTGGGGTTGTAGTAGTTCACGCCGATCCAGTCGACCGGGGTGGCGATGGTCTCCATGTCCCCGTCGCGCACCACGTTCGTCCAGTCGCCCAGCCACGCTGTGTCGTGCAGGACGTCGAGCGGGTAGCCGCGGCCGAGGACCGGGTCGAGCAGGACGCGGTTCTGGAGCCCGTCGACCTTGCGGACCGCCTCGGCGTCGTCGCCGTAGATCGTGCTGAAGTTGAGCACGATCGACAGCCGGTGCGACTCGGGTGCCTGCGCGCGCAACGCCTGCGTGGCGAGGCCGTGGGCGAGCAGCAGGTGGTGGGCGGCCTCCAGCGACGCCGCCGGGTCGGCGATGCCGGGGGCGTGGATCCCGTTGCCGTAGCCCAGGAACGCCGACACCCACGGCTCGTTCAGGGTCGTCCAGGCCTGCACCCGGTCGCCCAGCCGTTCGTGCACGATGGCCGCGTACTCGGCGAACCGGTAGGCGGTGTCGCGGTTGCGCCAGCCGCCGAAGTCCTCGAGCACCTGCGGCAGGTCCCAGTGGTACAGCGTGACGAGCGGCTGGATGTCCCTCTCCAGCAACGAGTCCACGAGCCGGTCGTAGAACGCGAGCCCGCGCTCCTCGACCTGCCCGCTGCCGCTGGGCTGGATCCGGGGCCACGCGACCGAGAACCGGTAGGCGGCCAGCCCGAGCGAGGACATCAGGTCCACGTCGGCCGCGTACCGCCGGTAGTGGTCGCAGGCGGGGTCACCGGTGTCGCCGGCGAGGACCTTGCCCGGCGTCGCGGCGAACGTGTCCCAGATCGAGGCGCCACGACCGTCCACAGTGGTCGAACCCTCGATCTGGAACGCCGCGGTCGCCGCTCCCCAGAGGAAGTCCGGCGGGAAGGTCAGCACCTCCCGCCCGACCTCGACGTCCGAGTCGGTCGTCATGCATTCACATCCTTGTTGTGGCTTGGTCCCTGCCGGGACTCATCCCTTGACTGCGCCCTGCATGATGCCGCCGACGATCTGGCGGGACAGCAGGACGAAGATCGCGATCACCGGCAGCACCGCGAGCGAGGCGCCGGCGAGCATCAGCGAGTAGTCGGTGTAGTAGCCGCTGGCCAGCGTCGACAGCGCCACCTGCACCGTCGGGCTGTCGTTGGGGTCCAGCACGATCAGCGGCCAGAAGAAGTCGTTCCACGCGGTCATGAACGTGAACATGCCGAGCACCGCGGCCTGCGACCGCACCGCGGGGAACCCGACGTGCCAGAACGTCCTGAACACCGAGCACCCGTCGACGCGCGCCGCCTCGATCAGCTCGTACGGCACGGTCTCCTCGCACGCCTGGCGCATCCAGAACACCGAGAACGACCCGATCAGCACCGGCACGATGACCGCCTGGAGCGTCCCGTACCAGTCGAGGTCGGACATCAGCATGTACAGCGGGATCACGCCGAGCTGCGTCGGCACCATCGCGGTCCCGAGCACGACGAGGAACAGCGAGTCGCGCCCCTTGAACCGCAGCCGCGCGAACGCGAACCCGGCGAGCGAGCCCAGCACGACGTTCGAGATCGCCACGGTGGCCGCCACGACGAACGAGTTCTGCATGGCGAGCCAGAAGTCGACGGTGTCGAAGACGCGCGTGACGTTCTCGACCAGGTTGCCGCCGGGGACCAGCGGCGGGGTCTTCTCGCCGAGGACCGAGTTGTCCTTCGACGCCACGATGAACGAGTAGTACAGCGGGAAGATCGACGCGGCGAGCACGGCGACCAGGAACCCGTAGAGCAGCGGTCCTGCCTTCGCGTTCTTCATGCGATCACTCCTTGCCCGCGATGCGCCGCGTCAGCGTGAAGTTGACGATCGCGACCAGCAGGACGACCAGGAACAGCATCCACGCGACGGTGGCCGCGTAGCCGGCGTCGAACAACCGGAAGCCCTTCTCGTACATGTAGAGCACCAGCGTCTGGAACTGCCGGTCCGAGCCACCGGTCGAGTTGCTGGTGGCGAACGCGGGGTCGAACAGCGCGGGCTCGACGAACAGCTGGAGCCCACCGATCGTCGAGGTGACGACGGTGAACAGGATCGTCGGGCGGATCGACGGCACGGTGATGGACCAGAAGATCCGCCAGCGCGAGGCACCGTCCAAAGTGGCCGACTCGTACATGTCCTTCGGCACCGACTGCATGGCCGCCAGGTACAGCAGCGCGTTGTAGCCGGTCCAGCGCCACATGACCATCGTGGAGATGGCGAGGTGCGACGCCCACGTCTCCGCGCGCCAGTCGATCGGGTCGATCCCGACGAGGCCCAGCAGGAAGTTGACGATGCCGAAGTCGCGGCCGAAGAACTGCGCGAACACCAGCGCGACCGCGGCGACGGAGATGACGTTGGGCAGCAGCACGCCCGCCCGCCAGAACGCCCTGCCGCGCAGACCCCGGTCCAGCAGCGCCGCGAGCCCGAGCGCGGCGAGCAGCTGGGGCACCGTCGACAGCACGAACAGGCTGAGCGTGTTGAACAGCGCGTTCCAGAAGTTGCCGTCGGCGAACAGCTTCACGTAGTTGTCGAGGCCGACGAACCCCTGGTCGCCGTCGATGAGCTGCCAGTCGTGCAGTGACACCCACGCCGTGTAGAGCAGCGGGTAGAGCCCGAAGACCCCGAACACCAGGAAGAACGGCGCGATGATCAGGTACGGCGTGTACCTGGCGTCCCAGTTGCTCAGCCGGAAGCGCTTCGGCTCGGTGGAAGGCGAAACCGAGGCGGCCGGGGCCGCCTCGGTCTCCTGGCGCGTCACCGTCACTTGGCGGCGTCCGCTGCTTCCTTCAGGGCCTGCGTCCACGCGTCAGCCGCGGACTGCTTGCCCTGCTCGACGCGGGTGAGCGCCGTGCCGAACACCGGTCCGACCTTCGAGTCCTTCGTGCCGCGGTAGGTCGGCTTCAGCGACTCCGCCGAGGTCGCGAAGATCTGGCCCACCGGCGCCTTGTTGAAGTACTCGTTGACCGTGGCTTGCACCTCGGCGTCCTGGTAGACCTTGGGCTGGCTCGGCAGGTTGCCGGTCTCCTTGAAGATCCGCTTCTGCTGCTCGGGGGCCGTCAGCCACTTGGCCAGCTCGTAGGCCTCCTTGGGGTGCTTGCCCTGCTTCGGGATGGCGAGGAACGAGCCACCCCAGTTGCCGCCGCCACCGGGCGCCGTCGTCACGTCCCACTTCCCGGCCGCCGCGTCGCCGGCACCCGCCTTGATCAGCGCGAGAGCCCAGGCCGGGCAGGTGGTGGTGGCGAACGAACCCTGCTTCAGGGCGACGTTCCAGTCCTGGCTGAACGGCTCGAGCGCACCGGTCTGCTGCTTGGTGCCCAGCGCCGCCGCCGTCTCGAACGCGGTCTTGACCTTGTCGTTCTTCTCCGCGATGTACGAGTCGTCCTTCGCGGAGAAGTAGCCCTCCTCGGTCTGGTCGAGGATGGCCTTGTAGACGTTGCGACCGGTGTCGACGAACTTCACGTTCGGCGTCTTGGCCGTGAACTGGTCCGCGACCTTCGCGTAGTCGGCCCACGTGGGCCACAGCTTCGCGACCTCGGTCCGGTCCGTGGGCAGGCCGGCCGCCGCGAACAGGTCGCTGCGGTAGCACAGCCCGAGGCTGCCCATGTCCGTGCCGAGCCCCAGCACGAACTCGCCGTTGTCAGCGGTGCCCTGGTTCCACTTCCACCCGGCCCACTGGTCCTTCAGGTCCTTCGCCCCGTACTCGGACAGGTTGACGAACTTGTCCTTGGAGGCGCGGAACTGCGAGATCACGCCTTCCTCGAGGGCGACGATGTCCGCCGCACCACGTCCACCCGCGAGCTGGGTCGCGAGCTGCGTGTTGTGCTGCTCCATCTTGACCTTGCGCTGCTCGATCTTGATGTTCGAGTGCGAGGCCTGGTACTCCTCGATGAGCTTGTCGTACCCGAAGTCGGAGAAGAGGCCCAGCGACAGCTCGACCTTGCCGTCGGCCGCTGAACCCCCGCCGCACCCCGCGGCCAGAACCATCGTGAGGGTCGCAGCCACGCTGCCGACCAGCCTTCTGTCCATCCGTTCCGTCCTCCTCGACGACGCCGGTGTGGCGCAGCTAACTGTGGTGAGAGCGCTCTCACACTCAACTGGCGAGGCGCGGGTGTCAAGCGGTCGACATCGTTCCGTAACTTTGTGGAGGCGGGCAACAAAAACCTGCACCGAATCGGCGAACGCCCCCGCGACCGTCTCGACCGGTTCGCCCAATACCGCGAAGAGGGACGACCGGGCCCTCGCTCCGGTCGTCCCTCACCCCAGGTAGAGGGGCTGGTCGTCGAATCGTGACGCGCGGGCCCGAAGATTTTTCGACGGTTTCGGGTTCGGGCGCGCGGGAGGCGGGTATGGCCCGCGATTCACCCAGGTGGGCGAGGCCGGTCAGTCCGAACGCGCGTCGGGACGGCTGTGTGGCGCGAGGCCGACCTCGCCGGAACCCGGACACCGCCCGCCGAACACACAGCGGAGGCCCGGCGCCAAAGCACCGGACCTCCACCGATCCCCCGGCCGCGCGGCCCCTGTTCCGCGCGCCCCAACCCGCCGGCCCGCCCCGACAGCGGGGCCGGGCGGGGCGTCTCCTACGCCTCGGCCATCCCGGCCACCACCGAGCTCCGGGCCGCCCGCCGAGCCGGCAGCACCGCAGCCACCACGGCCGCGACCACGGCCAGCCCGAGCATCACCCCGATCTGCACGACCGGAACCGAGAAGCTGACCTTGAGCTCGGAGTTCGACAGCGCCTCGACGAGCAGCCAGCCGAACCCGGCCCCGAGCAGCACCCCCACGACCGCGCCGATCAGCGCCATCAGGATCGACTCGACGACCAGCATCTGCCGCAGTTGTCCGCGGGTGAGGCCGAGGGCCCGCAGCAGAGCCGACTCACGGGTGCGTTCGAGCACCGAGAGCGTCAGCGTGTTCGCGATGCCGAACAGGGCGATGACCAGCGCCAGGCCCACCAGGGCCCAGATGAACAGCAGGATCTGGTCGAGCTGGCCGTTCAGCTCCGCCTTGGTCTCGGCGGCGGAGTTGAGCACCGCGACCGGGGAGGTGGAGATGACGCGGTCGAGGTCGGCGCGCGCTGTGGCGACGTCGGTGCCCGGCGCGAGCTTGACCAGCAGCTTCTCGTAGCCCTTCGGCGGTTCCTTGGACAGCGCGGTGGCCGCGGGCAGCGTCACGATGCCGGTGCCGTAGGTGTTGTCCTTGACCAGCGCGACGACCTTGAAGCCCTTGCCGCCGAGCTGCACGGTGGAGCCGACGGACAGGCCCGCGCGGATGGCGTCCTTCTCGCGCATCGCGATCTCGTCGTCCTTCAACGTCCCCAACGGGCCGTTGGTGGTCTCGGCGCGGACCAGCGAGCCGATCGCGTCGGCCGGGTAGCCGGTGACGTAGGCGTACTCGAGCTGCGGCGACTCGGTGGACGCGGTGAGCTCCGGCGCGATCTTCGCGACGTTGCGGACCTTCGCGAGCTCGTCGGCGAACTTCTGGGTCAGCGGCTGGCTGTAGACGCTGGAGCTGACCTCGTAGTCGGCCGGGAAGCGGTCGTCGACCTTCTGGTTCATCGTCTCGCGGGCGCTGCCGGCGACGACGGTCACCATCGCCACGATGGTCACGCCGATCATCAACGCCGCGGTCGTGGCGGCGGTGCGCTTGGGGTTGCGGCCCGCGTTGGCCGAGGCCAGCTTCGACGGGACGCCGCGCAGCGCCTTGCCGAACAGGCGGTTGACCGGACCCACGTACAGCGGGCCGAGGAGCAGGACCGCGAGCAGCAGGACCATGGTGCCGCCGCCGGTGATGAACAGCGCGGCCTCTTCCTCCTGCTTCATGCCGAGGACGACGGCCGCGACACCGATCGCGGCGACCAGCGCGGCGACGACGATGCGGACCTTGCCGGTGCGGGCGACGTCGTCGTGGCTGTCCGGCTGCGAACGCAGGGCCGCCACGGGGGCGACGCGGGTGGCGCGGCGGGCGGGCAGCACGGCCGACAGCACCGTCACGACGACACCGACGCCGAAGCCGGCGGCGATCGTCAGCCACGAGAGCGGCAGGCGGATCTCGACGTCGCCGCCACCGCCGCCGACCGAGCCGACCAGGACCTGCAGGGCGGCCGAGACGCCGAACCCGCCGAGGATGCCCAGCACGGACGCCGCGAGCCCCATGAAGACCGCTTCGGCGAGCACGCTGCGGAACACCTGGCCGCGTTCCGCGCCGACGCAGCGCAGCAGCGCGAGCTCCTTCGTGCGCTGGGCGACGAGGATCGTGAAGGTGTTGTAGATGACCATGCCCGCGACGACGAGCGAGATCGCGGCGAACGCGAGCAGAAAGGACCTGATCTCGCCGGCGGCGTCACCGACCTGCTCCAGCGTCGCCTTGGTGAGCTGCTCGCCGGTTTGCACCTGGTAGCCGGAGCCGACGACGGCCTTGATCTTGTCCACGAGCTGCTGCTGCGACACACCGGGTCCGGCGACCGCGACGATCTCGTAGATGCGCTGGTCCGGGATCAGCGTGCGCATGCCTTCCGGCGACACGATGACGTGGTCGCTGCCGGACATGGAGATGCTGCTCGTGCCCTGCTTGTAGGTGCCGACGATCGTGTACGCGTGCTCGGCGTTGTCCTTGTCGAGCAGCTTGAGCCGGTCACCGACCTTGACCTTGGCGATCTGCGCGGTCTTGGTGTCGACCGCGACCTCGTCCGCCCTGCCGGGGAACCGGCCGTCCTGGAGGTCGAAGTCGCGCAGCTTCTCGGTCGTCGGCAGCGGCTGCACCAACGCGTTGCGCGCCTTGCCGTCGCCGCCGAGCAGGGCCGCGCTCCCGAACTCGCGGGAGTCGGCGCCCTCGACGCCCTGCGTGGAGCGGATCCTGCCCAGGAGGTCGGCGGGGATGCCGGTCTCCTGCGCGTCGCGGTTGTTCTCGTCCAGGTGCACGGCGGCGTCGACGTTGCGGGCGCTGCGGGCGAAGTTGTCCCTGGTCTGGGCCTCGACGGCGTCACCGAGCACGAGCGTGCCGGTGACGAACGCGACGCCGAGCGCGATGGCGATGCTGGACAGCACCAGCCGCGCCGTGCGGGCCCGCAGACCCGCGAGGATGGTCTTGAGCATCTACCTCACGCCCCCAGGTGCGTGAGGGCGTTCACGACGGACTCGGTGGTGGGCTGGTGGATCTCGCCCGCGAGCCGGCCGTCAGCCAAAAGCACGACGCGGTCGGCGTAGCTGGCGGCCACCGGGTCGTGCGTCACCATGATCACGGTCTGGCCGAGCTTGCGGACCGACACGCGCAGGAAGTCCAGCACCTCGGCGCCGCTGCGGGAGTCGAGGTTGCCGGTCGGTTCGTCGGCGAAGACGACCTCGGGGCGGGCGACCAGGGCGCGGGCGCAGGCCACGCGCTGCTGCTGGCCACCGGACAGCTCCGTCGGCCGGTGCGACAACCGGTCCCGCAGCCCGAGGACGTTGACGATGGTGTCGAACCACTGCCGGTCGGGCTTGCACCCGGCAAGTTCCAGGCCCAGCAGGATGTTCTGCTCCGCGGTCAGCGTCGGCAGCAGGTTGAACGCCTGGAACACGAAGCCGACGCGGTCGCGGCGCAGCTTCGTCAGGTCCTTGTCGCCCAGCTTCGTGATCTCGGTCTGTCCGATGTGGATGGACCCGCTGTCCACGGTGTCCAGTCCCGCCAGGCAGTGCATCAGCGTGGACTTGCCGGAACCGGACGGGCCCATGATCGCG
>NZ_DASVFL010000003.1:0-2902 GCF_036380075.1 Lentzea sp.
CGGTCTGGCCGTGGCGTCTGGTCAGGTGGACGGCGAGCTGGCCGCCCTGGCGACCGCGTACGTGCTGCTGATGGCGATCCTCGGGCCCATCGCGGCCAAGTACGTTGAGCCAATCGGTGAATTCTTTCAACGGAGAAGGCAAACGGCCTGAAACAACCGCCTCCTCGTGACGACTCTTTAGTGAGAGCAAGACGGAGAGTAGGGGCGAACAGTCATGACCGAACCCGCGGAAGTGGAGACCACAGGCCGTTTCCTGGTGCTGCTGCAGGAAGACGCGATCGAGGAGGGGGTGGCCGAGCTCGGCGCTATCGCCGGGTTCGACCCGAACAGCGGTGATCTGGACGTGGAGACCGTGCAGGTCTTCCCCGAGCTCGGTGTCGCGGTGGTGTCCGCCGACCCGAACCTGCTGGCCGAGCTGAACGGCGCCGCCGAGCGGCCGGGACCGGTGCAGATCGTCGAACCGGAACGCGTCGTGCACGTGTTCGCGGCGCCGGCGGAGGAGGACGTCGAGCCGGCGGCCGACGAGTCGGTGCTGACCTGGGGCCTGCAGGCGGTGGGCGCGGACGTCAGCACGGCCACCGGCAAGGGCGTGAAGGTCGCCGTGCTGGACACCGGCTGGGAGCAGAACCACCCGGACTTCGCGGGCCGCACGATCACCACGAAGTCGTTCATCACCGGCGAGGACGTGCAGGACGGCCACGGCCACGGCACGCACTGCATCGGCACGTCCTGCGGCCCGCGCAAGCCGTCGACGCTGCCCGGCTACGGCATCGCGCACGAGGCGGAGATCTTCGCGGGCAAGGTCCTGTCGAACGCGGGCTCGGGCGCCGACGGTGGCATCCTGGCGGGCATCGACTGGGCCATCTCGAACGGCTGCGCGGTGATCTCGATGTCGCTGGGCGCCGACGTCCCGGCGAACACGCCGTACTCGCAGATCTACGAGACGGTCGCCCAGCGCGCGCTGGCCAAGGGCACGCTGATCATCGCCGCGGCGGGCAACGCGTCCACCCGACCGGGCAAGGTGGCGCCGGTGGGCCACCCGGCCCGCTGCCCGAGCATCATCGCGGTGGCGGCGATCGACGTGAACCGCGCCATCGCGTCGTTCTCGTCGGGCACGGTGGACAAGATCGGCCAGGTCGACGTGGCGGCACCCGGCGTGGACGTCTACTCGTCGTTCAAGCTGCCGGAGAAGTACAAGCGCCTGCGCGGCACGTCGATGGCCACCCCGCACGTGTCCGGCGTGGCGGCCCTGATCGCCGAGAGGACGGGCGCCAGGGGCTACGAGCTGTGGTCCCGCCTGGCCTCGACGGCGCTGAGGCTCCCGCTGCCGTCCACCGACATCGGCGGTGGGCTAGTCCAGGCGCCATGACACCCGCGGTGGACCAGGTGATGGTCTCCGTGACCGAAGGCAGCCTCCCGAAGGTCCTCGACGACCTGAGGGAGGCCGGCCTGGTCGTCGACACGGTCCTGGAGGCCCTGGGAGTCATCACCGGAACGGCGGAGGTCAGAGCGATCCCGGCCCTGAAGGCCGTCCCCGGCGTGCTCGACGTCGAACGGCAGTGGCGCGTGCAGCTCCCGCCGTACTGACTAGGCTCTGCGTCGACCCCATTCACGTCTGATCGAACACGTGTTCTAGACTGTGCGCGGGGTCACGTCGTTGCGCAGAGAGGAAACCTGATCGTGTCGGACACGCTCACCGAGGTGCAGGCAGTCGAGGAGACCGCAGTGGAGGAGACTCCGGCGGCGGCCCCCGAGGCACCGAAGGCCGAGGCTCCCAAGCCGGTCGAGAAGCCGCAGCCGACCGAGGCGCCGAAGCTGACGGAAGCGCCGAAGCCGGTGGAAGCGCCGAAGGCGGCAGAGGCCCCCAAGGCCGAGAAGCCGAAGGCGGGCCGCCCGAAGAGCACGGCGAAGAAGACCCGCACCGTGGAGCTCACCCTCACGGTGACGGGCACCGCCGAGGGCGAGTGGCAGGCCGACCTGGTCCACGGCACGCAGCGCGTCGTGTCGGGCCTGGTGATCCCGGCCATCGCCGTGGCCAAGGCAGCGAAGGAACTGCACGAGGACATCGCGCAGGGCATCGAGTCGGTCCTGGAAGCGGCCCGCGACCAGCACCGCACCCGCATGGAGGAGCTGGAGGCCGAGCTGGCCAGGGTGAAGGCCCAGCTGGCAGAGCTCTCCGAGTAAAACCCGGCAACACAGAAGGGGCGGCCTGCGCGGAGCGGGCCGCCCCTTCGCGTACCAGGAGCCAGGCGGCTCGCGCACCGCAGGCTGACGCAGGGGTCCCCTTGAACTCAGGCTCCCCCGTGACCCAACGTACAGACGGGGTCTGACACTCCCGCGACGGCGAAGCCGAGCAGTAGCGAAGCCGAAGGCGAGCAGTCTTGGCTTTTCCATGCCTGGCAGGTGGGATCGCGACCAACGCACGCAACAGCAAGCCGCCCAACGCAACAGGCGTGCCATCTACCTACGTGCGGCGCCGGCCCGGTCCTTGATCAGTTGGCGGGGTCCGGGGCAGAGCCCCGCGCCTGAAACAGGAACAAGACCACCCAACGCAACCACCCAACCAACTCACCGAGACGGGTCGAGCACCAGCTTCCCAGCAGTCCGACGAGCCCGAAGATCCTCATGAGCCGCCCGGATCTCCGACATCCCGTACTCCCCACCGGGAACAGCCTTCAACCGCCCGTCCACGACAAGCGCGAACAACTCGGCCATGGCCCGATGCGCCAGCGTCCCGTGCTCCGCGTCCCGGACCTTCAAAGCGTGCGGCAGCCACATACCCGCAACGGTCGTGGAGTGCACCAGCAACGCCCCGAGGTCAACCGGCTTCGGCCTTTCCCGCGAGGCCATGCCATAAAACGCAAGCCGCCCGAACGGAGCCAACGCAACCAACGACTGATCA
>NZ_DASVFL010000004.1:0-48667 GCF_036380075.1 Lentzea sp.
GGCGCTGGCGCGGCTCCAGGCGGACCTGCCGGACGCCGAGATCCGGCTGGACGAGGCCGAGCCGGACGACGTGCTGCCGCTCGTGCTGACCGGTGCGCTCGACCTGGCGCTGGTCTATGCCTACGACCTCGTGCCGCGGACATGGCCGGAGGAGCTGACCGTGGTGCCGTTGCTGGACGAGGCGCTCCTCGTCATGGTGCCGGCCGAGCACCCGGCGGCGAAGAACAGCGTCAGGCTCGAGGACCTCGAGGACGAACGCTGGATCGCGTCGCGTGACGGCACCGCGGGCGCCACCTGTCTCACGCGGTTGTGCGCGTCCGGGTTCGCGCCCCGAATCGCTTTCCGGAGCAACGACTACGAGGTCGTGCAGTCACTGGTCGCGGCGGGCGTCGGCGTGGCTCTGGTGCCCGCGCTGGGGTACAAGGCGTTGCCGGGCACGCACGCGATGCCGTTGCGCCAGAAGCCTGTGCGTCGGCACGTGCTCGTGGTTCACCGCAGTGCGAATACGAACCCGTTGCTGCGCGACGCGGTAAACGCTCTCCGGGAAGTGTGTGAAAACGCGGTGGGTGACCACACGAGTCGGCCATGATGGGCTGGCGACCCGGCGGCAGATCGCGGTGACGGCGCTGGGCGACACCGCCGATCCGGCCGCGCTGCCTCCGGTCGTCGGCCGCGGTCCGCAGGCTGGCCCGGTCGGGTGTCCGGGTCGCGAGCGCGTCCGATGCTCTGCTGTGGTGCCTGCAGCACGACCACCAGCAGGTGGTGGAGCAGGCCGCCGCCGCACTGGCGCACCCCGCCCTGCGCGAGTGGTTGCTGTGGTCGTGCCGCTCACGCCGCTGTGGCCCGGCGAGGACTGAGCCGCTACTCGCCGGTCCGGCCGTCCGCGAGTTCGCGGAGCAGGTCCAGGTGGCCCACGTGCCGGGCCGTCTCCTGAGCGACGTGCGCCAAGATCCAGCGCACGGTGCGCTCGCCGTCGGCGGCCGTGTCGTCGGGCCCGTGCTGCCGCAACGCCTCGGCGTTGGCCCATTCCTCGCGGTAGGCCCGGATCACCGACTCCGGGGTGTCGCCCTCGTCGAGGTCCCACGACGGGTCCGGGTCGCCCTTCCACAGCGACGGCAGCTCCAGGCCGGCGCCCGCGATGCCGAGCCAGTAGCGCTCCACCGCGACGAGGTGCTTGAGCACGCCCAGCGCCGTCAGCCGAGGCGAGGTGGTGATGGGCGCCGCCGCGGCCTGGTCGCGGGTCAGGCCCTCGACCTTCAGCACGGCGGTCTCGCGCAGGAAGTCCAGGAACTCCCAGGCGAGCACGCCTTCGTCGTCGGCGCGTTTCGCGGGCCAGGTTCGGGTCACCGGGGGAGTGTGCCAGCACTCGGCAGCAGCGGCGCAGCCCCACGCCTCGGGGCCGGGCGGTGTCGAGCGGCTGCCTGATCAGGTGGCGCTCTTGCGGTACCAGCGGGGCGAGGTGTTGACCGGCGGGTCGAGGGCGGCCTCGACCACGATCATCGCGGGACCGGAGGTGCCCGCCAGGGCGTCCGCGAGCCCGTCGAAGCCCTGCAGCGTCACCGCCGGGACGCCGAAGCTCTCCGCGAGCTTCGCGAAGTCCGGCCGGGTCAGGTCCACGCCGGTGATCTCGTGCCCGGCGACGCGCTGGTCGTAGCGCAGCATCCCGTAGCCGCCGTCGTCGACGAGGACGATCGTCAGCGGCAGGTTCTCCTGCCGCAGCGTCGCGAGGTCCCCGCACGCGAACAGGAAACCGCCGTCGCCGACCACCGCGATCGTCGCGCGTTCGACGGCCGCGCCGATCGCCGCGGGGAAGCCGAAGCCGAGCGTGCCCCAGCCGACCGGGTAGGCGAGGCCGCGTTCCCTGGTGACGTGGTGGAAGCCGCCGATCCAGTAGCCGGGGATGCACATGTCGGCGACGATCGTGGCGTCGGTGTCCCTGAGCGCGTTCAGCAACGTCACGGCTTCGGGGGAGTCCGCCTCCGCGAACGCGCGCACCTCGGCGTTGACCGCGTCGACGTCGACGACCGCTTCCTTCCCGCCCACCACGACGGCGAGTGCCGCGGTGACCGCGGCGGCATCGCCTTCGACCGTCAAGTCGGCCGGGTAGTTCTTGGTCGCCTCGGCCTCGCTGATGTTGATGGCCAGCAACGCGGGTGGCCTGGGCTGCAACCAGTTCTGGGTCATCATGCCGTCGAGGTCCGTGCCGATCGCGATCACGAGGTCGGCCTCGTCCCACAGCTCGCCGACGGGCGGCGCGTGCACCGGGCCCCTTACGACGTAACGGCTGTCCGTGAGTCCACGCGCGCCGTAGGTGGTGACGATCGGTGCCTGCAACCTGGTCGCCAGCTCAGCGATGGCGGGACCGGCTCCCGAGCGCGCGGCGCCACCGCCGGCCCAGATCAGCGGTCTGCTCGCCTGGGCGATCAACGCCTTGGCGGCGGCGAGGTCGGGAACGGGTCGCGTCTCCTCGGTTTTCTCGACGACGCGCCGCGGGGCCTCGGCGGAGAGGAAATCCGTTGGCACACCGAGATAAACGGGTCCGTGCGGACTCCGCAGGGCCTGCTGCACGGCTTTGTCGGCGTACGCGCCCAACTCCTGCGCTGAAGGCACGTCGAACGACGCCTTGGTGACCGGTCCGAACATCGCCTTCTGGTCCCGCGTCTCGTGCAGCACGCCTCGATGCACGCCGGGCCTTCGGAGCGTCGACGGGATGTCCGTGGCGATCACGAGCACCGGACTGCCCGATGCCCACGCCTCACCGGTGGCGCCGAGCGTGTTCGCCGCGCCGGGACCCGTCGTCACGACCGCCACGCCGAGCTTGCCGGTGGTGCGCGCGTAGCCGTCGGCCGCGTAGACCGCCGTCTGCTCGTGGCGCACGCCGATCATGCGGATGCCGGGCTGCGTGCGCAGTGCCTCCCAGACGGCGAGGTTGTGGACGCCGGGCAGGCCGAAGACGACCTCGACGTCGTGCGCGGCCAGCACGTCCAGCAAGGTCTCGGCACCGTTGGGCATGCGGCTGACGCTAAGGGCTGCTTTCCGCCGGGACAACGGACGCGCAGCAGGTCTGTGGCTGAGCGTCAGCTCGGCTGCGCCGAGCGAGGAAACCGGGATGCGCCGGTCCGGTACCGTGGATGATGGCGTCCGAGCAGACGTGAGGCTGGAGCCGCTCCCCGGCAGAGGGCGGCACTCTCCGCCGCGGTGTTCAGCAACTCCTGCTCACCCAAGCGAACCGACCACGTAGACGCGTGCACCTGCGTCCTTGTCGTGCCGAGCCGGGCGGCGGAAACGAGGACTGCTGTCATGGCACGTCTGTCCACCACCGACCGGCTCGCCGACCTGCGGCGCGCCTACACCGGCGAGAACCTGTCCCAGGCGGTCCCGGCCGTGCGCGCCGGTGACCTGCTGCCCGGCGCCGCCACCGAGGCGCAGCGGCAGCTCGAGGCCAAGGTGCTGGTCGCGGCCTGCACCGCGGCGAGCGTGCTCCAGCTGATGCCGCCCGCGAGCATCGTCCGGCCCACCCACGTGGTGCGGACCGCGGAACCGGGGGAGACCCTCCGGCTGCACCTGCACGAGCGGGCTCTCGGCCCGCTGCTGTTCGAGCTGCTGCCCCGCACCGAGGGCGGCTTCGGCACGGGCGTCGCCGGCCTGCGGCACCAGCAGCACCGCCGCTCGGCGGAACTGACCACCGGCGACGCCGCGATCGTGCTCGCCGGGGTCGACGAGAAGGCGTGGGACCTCGGCATGCGGTACGTGCGCTGGATGCACGAGTTCCGCGGCGTCGAGTACGTCGACGGCGGCGGGAACGACGAAGAAATTAACGAAGCGGCCACTGGGAGCGCTCTCCTGCGGCGGGTACACCTGTGGCATGACGCGAGCTGGGTGCGAGCACTCCCCCTGGACGGGGCGTGGTTCGTCGAGTGGGCGGGCGGCCCCGCCGAAGAAGAGATCCGCGACCGGCTCGGGCACCCGGACTTCGGCACGCCCGTGCGGGTCGGCCTCCGCCGCCTCGACACGCCCGGCCAGGACGTCGAGGAGGGCCTGCGGACCTACCCGTGGCCCGCGGAGTTCGTGTCTGCCGTCACGGCCGCTGAGCCTGATCAGGGGCCTGCCCGCCGCTAGACTGCCCTTTCGCCCGCAGGAACGATCGTCAGGAGGACCCCGGTGACCCAGCAGGCTGCCGAGGCCCAGTCCGAATCCACGCGCAAGGCCCCCCGCGTGCTCGTCGCCGAGGACGAGGCGCTGATCCGCCTCGACCTGGTGGAGATGCTCCGCGAGGAGGGCTACGACGTGGCGGGTGAGGCCGCAGATGGTGAAGAGGCCATCAAGCTCGCGTCCGAGCTCAACCCCGACCTCGTCATCCTGGACGTCAAGATGCCGAAGGTCGACGGGATCGAGGCGGCGCAGCACATCGCGGGCAACCGGATCGCGCCGGTCGTGATCCTCACCGCGTTCAGCCAGCGCGAGCTGGTCGAGCGCGCCCGCGACGCCGGTGCGATGGCCTACCTGGTCAAGCCGTTCGCCAAGCGGGACCTCGTGCCCGCGATCGAGCTGGCGATCAGCCGGTTCACCGAGCTGGCGGCACTGGAGCAGGAGGTCGCGGGGCTGACCGAGCGCCTCGAGACGCGCAAGGTCGTGGAACGGGCCAAGGGCGTGCTCATGACCAAGCAGGGTCTGAGCGAGCCGGAGGCGTTCCGGTGGGTGCAGCGCACCGCCATGGACCGCCGCACGACGATGAAGGCCGTCGCGGAGGCCGTCATCGAGAACTTCGGCTGAGCTCCAGCCACACGGAGTCCGTCTGCCGCCCCGGATCCTCGGGGCGCAGGCGGACTTCGACGTCGTGGCTGCCCTTGAGCGAGATCCCGAGCTCGTGGTGCCCGCCGACCCCGCCCGGCATCGGCAGCGTCGCGACGTGCCCGCTGTCCACGTACACCTCAAAGCCCGCCACAGGCGCCACTGAGCGCGCGTGGGAGGCGTCCAGGGTGATCGCCAGCGTCGCGTCGTTCGGGGTCACACGGATCAACTCAGCGGTCAGGACGGGCAAAACGGGCGCCGGCTCGGGCGGCGCGTCCCCCGTCCGCACGGGCGAGCGCCCCGGCACCTCGAAGTAGCTCTCCAGCACCTGCGCCTGCGACGCGCCGGGCATCCGCAGGACGAACGGCGTCAGCGCGTCCGGTCCGGTCTGCGCGAGGAGGTCGGCCGGGACGTCGCCGACGACGGTCAGCTCTCCCGCCGCGGCCGTCGACCACCCGCTGACCACCGGCCGCAACGGCACGCGGGCCGCGCCGAGCTGCGCGACCAGGCCGTTCAGGTCTCCACCGTCGCCGATGCGCACCGTCGCACGCAGTCGCGCCGACGGGACTCCACGCAGCGGTGCGCGCGCTGTGCCGATGCCGGGTGCCCCCTCGTCGAGGTTCAGCACGCGCAACGTCCCTGCCACGATCTGCGTCTCGGTGACGTCGTCGACCGGTCGCGACGGCCCGGAGATGCCGATCGCGTCGATCCCGACCCGCGACGGATAACCGGGCGGCGGGGTCACACCGACCACCACGCTCGCCTCGCGCCACGACGGCACGACGGCGGACGTGGCGATCTGCGCGCCGTCCTGCAGCACGCGCACACCGGTGCGGGTCAGCACCACCTCGAACCGGTGCTGGACGCCCGCCCCGCGCGTGCCGGGCGCCGTGGAGTCGTCCACCACCACCCGCACCGCCTCCGCGGGAGGCACGGGTCCGGTGCGGTCGGGCGTTCCGGGGACGAGGTCGACCACGAGCTCACCGCCCGGCCCGGCGGCGTCCGTCACGACCGCCACCCTGCCCAGCTCGTCCGTCTCGCCCAGCCGCAGGAGCGCCCGTGCGCGCAGCACCGCCGTGTCGTCGCCGCACGGCATGTCGAGCACGAGCCCGCCCCCGGAGCGCGTGTGCGGGTTCACGCACCCCCGTCGCGCGCTCAGGTGGTACCGGCGTTCCAGGAACGCGTCGCCGAACTCGTCCAGGCCGCCGGCGAACGCCCGTCGCCACGAGTCGTCACCGGGGCGCTCGACCGCACGAACGGGTGAAGAACGCTGTCCGAAGGCGTCGACCGTCCTGACCTCGGGCCGGCCGGTCCCGGCGATCTCAGGCGTGGCGACGAGCCTGCCGTCGACCTCGTAGCCGGCCGCGCCGGTCACGGGCGTCCACTGGACCCTTCCGGCGTTGCTCCAGACGGAGGACGGTGGTTCGGGTGCAACCGGTTGAGACGGCAAAGTGATCGCATCGGCCGCGTACCGTGTCAGTCGTACGACCTCTGAACTGGCCTTTTGTGGGGTGTCGTCGGTCTGTCGCAGCACCAGGACCGCCGTGACGAGCACGGCGGCGGCGCACACGAGTGCAACCAGCCGACGACGCGGAGTCATACGTCCACGTTATGACAGCCGTCCAAAGAGTGAACTGAGGTTACGGTATGTGACATTCCTTAAACAAAACATAACGCCGAGTTGCGTTATGGTCACGAGCCCATTGGCTTTGATGACTGCGGTCACAGTCATCGCCTAGGTTCCGGCCATCCCTCAGGAGAGGGTGATGGAGCGGCGCGCGGAGATCTCGCGTTGCCGGGAGCAGGGATAGAGGAGGGACATCACGTGCGTAAGCACTCTGTGAAGTCCGCAGCGATGGTCGGCGCGGCGCTGCTTGTTCTTGCAGCCTGTGGCTCGAACAAGGATGAAGCCGGCGGCAACAACGGGGGCAGCTGCGACACGTCGAAGGGCACTCTGACCGTCGGTGTTGTCGCTCCGCTGTCTGGCAACCTGTCCGCTCTGGGCCTGGGCATCAAGCAGTCCGCCGAGCTCGCGGTGGACGAGGCGAACAAGAAGTGCACGGTCAAGGGCTACAAGCTGACCGTGTCCGCCCAGGACGACGAGGCCAACCCCGCCAAGGGTGCTCAGGCCGCCACGAAGCTGTCGACCGACCCGAACGTCGTGGGTGTCGTCGGCACGCTGAACTCGTCGGTCGCCCAGACCGTGCAGCCGATCCTGCGGGACAAGAAGATCCCCCAGGTGTCGCCCGCCAACACGAACCCGTCGCTCACCAGGGGCAACGACTTCCTGACGGCCCCGAAGCGCCAGTTCGACAACTACTTCCGGGTCTGCACCACTGACGACCTGCAGGGCCCGTACGCGGCGAACTACCTCGTCGAGAAGGCCGGCAAGAAGAAGATCGCCATCATCACCGACGGCAAGACCTACGGCGAGGGCCTCGCCGCCGAGCTGTCGAAGCAGGTCACCAAGAAGGGTGGCCAGATCGTCGGCTCCGAGAAGGTCGGCGAGAAGGACACCGACTTCTCCGGTGTCATCTCCAAGATCAAGGCGCTCGCGCCGGAGGCCGTCTACTACGGCGGTGAGTACCCGGTCGCCGGCCCGCTGTCCAAGCAGATGGCGTCCGCCGGTCTCAACGTCCCGCTGATGGGCGGCGACGGCATCTACGACGGCAAGTTCATCGAGCTCGGCGGCAAGGAGGGCGACCTCGCCACCTCCGTCGGCGCCCCGACCGAGTCCCTGGCCACGGCCAAGGCCTTCGTCGAGGCCTACAAGGCGAAGTTCGGCAAGGAGGACTACGCCGCCTACGGTGCGTTCTCCTACGACGCCGCGAACGCCATCATCGGCGGCCTCGCCAAGACCGTCGACGGCGGTGCCTGGGACGAGTCGAAGCGCGACGCGATGCTGACGAACGTCGGTGCCTACAGCGGCTCCGGCGCCACCGGTGAGGTCAAGTTCGACCAGTACGGCGACAGCACGAACAAGGTGCTGACGGTCTACTCGGTGACCTCGGGCAAGTGGAAGGACGTTCAGACCGGCGAGTTCACCGGCTGATCGACTACCTAGTCACTGATTGAAGCCACGGCGGGGGCGGGCGTTGTTTGCTCGCCCCCGCCGTCTACGGAGGTAGTCGTGTCAGTCCTGCTCCAACAGCTGGCCAACGGGGTCGTGCAGGGCGCGTTGATCGCCCTGATCGCCCTCGGGTACACGATGGTGTACGGCATCATCCAGCTGATCAACTTCGCCCACGGCGAGGTTTTCATGGTGGCCTCGTACGGAGGCCTCGCCACGTTCACGCTTCTTCCGGGAGACCTCCAGAAGACGCCTGCCGTGGCCCTGCCGCTCATGTTCGTCGGCGGCATCCTGGTGGCGGTCGTCGTCGCCCTGGTCATGGAACGGTTCGCCTACCGGCCGCTGCGCAACGCGCCCCGGCTGGCCCCGCTGATCACGGCGCTCGGCGTGTCCGTGTTCCTGCAGGAAGCCGTGCGCGTCTGGTACCCCAACGCCACGTCCAACCTGCCGTACCCGAAGGTCTTCCCGGACGGCAACCTGTCGCTCGGCCCGGTCAACGTGCCGTGGACCGGCGTGCTGCTCGTGGTCCTGTCGGTCGGTCTGTCGATCGTCCTGCAGACCTACATCAACAAGTCTCGGATGGGCCGGGCGATGCGCGCCACCGCGCAGGACCCCGACACCGCGAAGCTGATGGGCGTCAACCCCGACCGCGTGATCGTGCTGACGTTCATCTTCGGCGCCGTGCTCGCGGGCGTCGCGGGCGTCATGTTCGGCGGCTACCTCAGCAACATCAACATCGACATGGGCTTCCAGAACGGCATCTTCGCCTTCACGGCGGCCGTCCTGGGCGGTGTCGGCAGCATCCGCGGCGCGGTCATCGGCGCGTTCATCATCGGTCTGATCAAGACCCTGGCCGGCCAGTACATGCCGGGTGGAACCCAGTACGACTACGTGTGGATCTTCGTCGTGCTGATCCTCGTGCTCGTCTTCCGCCCGCAGGGTCTGTTCGGCGAGCCGGAAAGGGTGCGCGCATGAGCACGGTTGACACGACTGCCGCCGTCCCCGCGGAGAAGCGTTCCGCGCTCGCGCCGTTCGGCAAGCCCTTCGCGATCGCCGGTGGCCTCCTCGGCATCGTCGCCGCGTTGCTGCCGTGGGTCACGTTCGCCCTCAACGACGGCAACTGGCCGGACAAGTCGACGCTGCAGTTCTTCGACGCCCCGTTCGCCGTCACCGGGTTCCGCTGGCACGTCCTGCTGCTCGGTGTGCTCGTCCTCGTCGCGACCTTCGCGCCGATCCCCTCGCGCGGCCGGGTCGTCCGGGCGCTCGGCTGGGGCCTCACCGCCGTGTCGTTCATCAACGCGGCGTACATCACGGTCAAGGGCGGTGGCCTCGGTGCCATCACGGCCCTGGACGGTGCGACGGCGTTCGGCGGCGTCGTGGGCATCGTCGCCGGTGTGCTGACGATCCTCGCGGGCTACGGCATCGGCATCGAGCCGGTGGGCGAGTGGAAGTTCAAGGTCGCGACCCCGGTCGCCTACCTGGTGCTGCTCGTCTCGTTCGCCGCGGTGCTCCTCGCCGTGGCCGCGATGCTGACCACCGGTGGCGTCGGCAGCTCGAACCCGTACGCGGGCGCGATCTTCCTGTCGTTCCTCGGTTTCGCCGGCGGTCTGCTCGGCGCGCTGAGCGGCGTCGGGTTCGTCCGCTGGGTCTCGGCCCTGTCCGAGCAGCACCGCGTGTTCAGCGTGATCGTGCTGGCGGCGTGCGCGCTGCTGCTGCCGTTCACCGACGCGGGCAACGAGTACTGGATGACGGTCGCGGCGAACATCGGCATCTACGCCGCCACCGCGATCGGCCTGAACATCGTCGTCGGCCTCGCGGGTCTGCTCGACCTCGGGTACGTGGCGTTCATGGGCATCGGCGCCCTCGTGGCGGCGAACTTCTCCGGTGCCGCGACGGCGCACTTCGGCATCACGCTGCCGTTCCCGGTCGCCGCGGTCATCGCCGCGATCGTGGCGGGCATCTTCGGTGCCGTCGTCGGTTCGCCGACGCTGCGGGTCCGCGGTGACTACCTCGCGATCGTGACGCTGGCGTTCGGTGAGATCTTCACCCGCTCCGCGCAGAACGACATCGGCGGCATCACCAACGGCTCCAACGCCATCCCGGGCATCCCGCCGCTGTCGCTGTTCGGCAACGAGTTCAACAGGTCGATCACGCTCGGCGCGGTGAAGCTGCCCGCCGGTGTCCTCTACTACGTCCTGATCGTGCTGCTGGTCGCGGCGACGATGGCGGTGTTCGCGAACCTCAAGTTCAGCCGCATCGGCCGTGCCTGGATCGCGATCCGCGAGGACGAGGACGCCGCCCGCGCGATGGGCATCCGCACCGGCAAGATGAAGATCCTCGCGTTCCTCATCGGTGCCATGCTCGCGGGTCTCGCGGGTGCGGTGTTCGCGCACAAGAACGGCACGGTGTCGTACGAGTCGTTCAAGTTCCTCGAGTCGGTCACGCTGCTCGCGGCGGTCATCCTCGGCGGCATGGGGTCGATCCCCGGTGCCGTCCTCGGTGCCGCGCTGCTGTTCGTGCTGCCCGAGAAGCTGCGCGACTTCGAGGACTACCGTCTGATGATCTTCGGCCTCGCGCTGATCCTGATCATGCGGTTCCGGCCGGTCGGCCTGATCCCCGATGCGCACAGGCGCGCTGAGATGGTCGAGCGCGCCGACGAGAACGCCGAAGAGGCGCACGTGGAGGCGAAGAAGGCATGAGCACGCCGGTTCTGGAGGCGCGTGACGTCTCGATGGTCTTCGGTGGCCTCAAAGCGTTGAAGGGCGTCACGCTGACGCTCGACGAAGGCAAGATCGTCGGCTTGATCGGCCCGAACGGTGCGGGGAAGACCACGTTCTTCAACTGCCTGACGGGTCTGTACACGCCGACCACGGGGCAGGTGCTGCTCAAGGGTAACGTCCTGCCCGGCGACCCGGCGAAGGTGACGGACGCGGGCGTGGCCCGCACGTTCCAGAACATCCGCCTGTTCCCCAGCATGAGCGTGCTGGAGAACGTGATGGTCGGCCGGCACGTCCGGATGAAGCAGGGCCCGCTGGCCTCGCTGTTCCACGGCCCCGCCTACCACCGCGGTGAGAAGGCGGCGCGCGAGCGGTCGCGGGAGCTGCTCGCGTTCGTCGGCCTCAACGGCGTCGACGACGAGCTCTCGCGCAACCTCCCGTACGGCGACCAGCGCCGTCTCGAGATCGCGCGCGCGTTGGCGACGGACCCGGCGGTGCTGCTGCTGGACGAGCCCACCGCGGGCATGAACCCGCAGGAGACGGAAGCGACGCAGCAGCTGATCTTCCGCATCCGCGAGACGGGTGTGTCCGTCGTCGTCATCGAGCACGACATCAAGTTCATCTTCGGCCTGTGCGACTCGGTCTCCGTGCTCGTGCAGGGCGAGCTGCTCGTCGAGGGCAGCCCCGAGGTCGTGCGGGCGGACCCGCGGGTGGTCGAGGCCTACCTCGGCAAGCCCCCGGAGGAAGTCCAGTCCGACGTCGAGGCCGCGAAGGGAGAGCAGGCATGAGCCCGCTGCTCGAAGTCCGCAACCTCTCGGTCGCCTACGGCGCGATCGAGGCCGTCCGTGACATCTCGTTCACGGTCGAGGCCGGCCAGATCGTGTCGTTGATCGGCTCGAACGGTGCGGGCAAGACCACGACCCTGCGGACCATCTCCGGTCTGCTGCGGCCGGCGGCCGGCGACATCCTGTTCCAGGGCAAGCCGATCCACAACGAGCCCGCGCACGCCATCCTCGGCATGGGCATCTCGCACTCGCCCGAGGGCCGGCGGCTCTTCCCGCGGATGACCGTGGAGGAGAACCTCCAGCTCGGCGCGTACGTCCGCAAGGACGACGGGGTGCAGGCCGACATGCAGCGCGTGTACGACCTCTTCCCCGTGCTGGGGGAGCGGCGGCACAACAAGGCCGGGCTCTTCTCCGGTGGTGAGCAGCAGATGCTGGCCATCGGTCGCGCGATGATGTCCAAGCCCCGCCTGCTCATGCTCGACGAGCCCTCCATGGGTCTCTCGCCGATCATGACGCAGCGGATCTTCGACACCATCCGGGAGCTGCAGTCACTCGGGACGACGATCCTGCTGGTGGAGCAGAACGCTCTGGCGGCGTTGGCTTTGTCGGACCACGGGTATGTGATCGACCTCGGTAAGACCACTTTGGACGGGCCTGGGCATTCGCTTCTGGCGGATCAGCGGGTTCGGGACGCTTACCTGGGTGAGGCTCACTGAGGGTTGGGTTTTGGGTTTGGGTTTTGGGCGGGGCGGAAGGGGTTTCCCTTCCGCCTCGTTTTTTGTTGTGGTAGTTGGTTGGCGGGTGGTTGCCTTGCTTGGGGCGTGACGCGGCCGGGCGGGTGGTCGCCTTGCTTGCGGCGACCTTGCGGTTGCGTGCTTCCCCCTGGGGGCGCTGCCCCCAGACCCCCGGCAATCTGATCGGGGGTACCGCGCCGTTGGCGGGTTGATGGCACGCCTGTTGCGTTGGGCGGCCGGCGGTTGCGTGGGTGCTAGCGTTGCGGTGGGTTCCCGTCACGAGTCGCACCAGGAGCTGGCCACATCTGAGGGGTGAGGTCAAGTCGACGAAAAGCGTGTCGACTTGACCTCACCCCTCACGTGCAGCAAGAGCTGTGGCGCGACTCGTGACGGGGCACCCACCGCTGGAGCTTCGCTCAAAAGCCAAGACCGGGGGTGTGCTTGCCTTCGGCTTCGCGCTTAGTGTGCGTATTTGGTTAGCAGGTTTGCTAGTTCTTGTGGCTTGCTCAGGGATGCGCAGTGGCCTGCTGCCAGTTCTACTGGCTTCACTTGTGGCAGGCGGTCTGCCAGTACGCGTCGCATGAAGTTCGGTGTGAAGAAGCGGTCCTCTGTGCACAGGATGAAGTGTGTTGGCACGTCTGGCATTGCCTTGAGTGGCCAGGGCTTGGTCAGTGGGGCTTCTGCCATGCCTCGGCCTCGTTTTTCGCCTTCTGCTGCCAGGTGCGGTGGGACGTCGTGCCAGAACTGGTCGGGCAGGCCCGAGTCCTCGTAGCCCGTGTTGGCCCACCAGTCTGCCGGGGGCTCGCCTGGTTCGGGGACCATTGCCGACACGTAGACCAGAGCTCTTGCCTTCAGGCGGTCTGCTGCCAGTGGGGCTGTGAAGCCGCCGAAGGAGTGGCCCACCACCACTACGTCCTCTGTGGACGGTAGGGCTTGTACGAGGGTGGTGGCCCAGTCCGTCAGGTCCTTCGACTCGTCCTCGATGGGGAGGTCGGGGGCGACGGCGGTGTGGCCCTGGGCCTCCAGTGCTTGCGCTACCAGGTGCCAGGACCAGCCGACGTCGCCGCCTCCGTGCGCGATCGCGAAGGTCGTCATGGGGGGAGCCTATTCGCGGCGTTCCACCGGTAGGCGGGAACGGGTGAAGAGGGCTGCGCCCAGCATTGCCACTGCTGGGATAACCAGAAGTGACGTGACGACTGTGGGCCAGGGGATGGTCAGCGGGTTCAGAGGTGGTTGGGGCCAGTGGGATTCGTAGCCGACGTTGAAGGCTGCCAGGAGGGCCAGGGCCGAGGCCACGCCTGCCGTGGTGCCCAGGAGGCCGCCCAGGCCTGCGATCACGCCTGCTTGGGACAAGGAGAGGAACTTGCGGAGGGTGGGGGTGGCGCCCACTGCGGCGAGGGTGGTCAGGTCTCGGCGGCCGTCTGCTGCTGCCAGGCCCGTTGCCAGGGCTGCTGCCGCCAGGGTGATGAGGCCCGCGACCAGGCCGAGGATGCCCAGGGCCCGTTGGGTTGCTGTCTCTGTCGGGCGGTCGACGTGGACCTCGTACTCGCCGGCCAGGGTTGCCGTCAGGGCGTCCTGTTCGGCTGTGGTGGGCATTCTGGTCGTGGTGGCGTACATGGAGAAGCTCTCGACCTCGTAGCCGAGGGACTTCGCGGTCTGCTCGGTCATCAGGGCCAGCGGGGCCGTTGATCGGGTTACGGCGTGGGCGGGGGCCTCTGTCGTGCCGGACTGCATCCTCGTGGAGATGAGGACCTTGCCGTCCTCGACGGACTTCGGGGTGTTGACGACGACCTTGCCCTCGCGCAGTGCCGCTTGGGCTTGGGCGGCTTCGGACGGTGGCAGGTGCAGGAGGGTCGGGGCGGCCTCCGGGGTCGTGACCGCCAGGAAGCCGCTCGGGGTGGTGAAGGCGCCGAAGTAGCGGTGGGCCTGGCCCACGCCTTCGCAGCGGGAGTCCTGGAGGGCCGCGCGTTGTTCGTCCTCGGTCGGTTCTCGTTGGAGGACGTCCAAGGAGTAGGGGCACTCCTGGGCTGCCGGTGGGCGGACGTGGGCCAGGCAGGCGGCGCCGTCGCAGGCCAGGAGCTTGATCTCGTGGACCTCGGCGGTGGGCATGGTGGCGCGGAGCGCGGTGCCGACTGACTGTGGGAGGGAGGACCTGGCCTCCTTGGTCAGGTCGTTCCTCGCGTAGACGGAGACGTCGCCCATCGTGCCCGCCAGCTGGCCCGCCTCCTGCTGGGCCTGGGAGGTGAGCAGGACGCTCACGGCCACCGCGCCGATGACCGCCGCCATGACCGCGGAGATGGCCGGAGCCGCCGCGGTGCGGTTGCGGGAGGCGTCGCGCAGTGCGATGCGCAGGGCCACCGGGAGCCAGCGGCCCGCTTTCGCCAGGAGGCCCAGTAGTGCGGGAGTGCAGAGGACGAGGCCCACCTCGGTCAGGATCAGGGCCGCGAGGATGCCGACGATCTCCATCCGGACGGCGCTCAGGACGCCCACCGCCACCCCCGCGGCGGTCAGGGCCAGGCCCAGGAACAGCCACCTGCGGCGGGAGCGGGTGATGCCGCGGCGGCCCGCCAGTGCGGCCACCACGTCCTGGCGGGCGGAGATCCAGGCCGGGACGGCCGCGGCCAGGACGCCCGTCACCAGGGCCAGGAGGGCGAGCGTGGCGAGGGCGGTGGGGTGGAAGCGCTGGGCGCCGAAGCGTTCCTCCAGGGACCACTCGATCAGCGGGCGGGCCGCCACGGCGGTCAGCGTGCCCAGTGCCACGCCACCGACCGCGGCCAGGACGCCGACGACCACGCCGTCGGCCAGGACGATGCGGCGCACGTGGGACGGGGAACCGCCCACCGCGGCGACGAGGGCCAGGTCCCGCTTGCGGCGGCGGGCGCCCACGGCGAGTGCCGAGCCGGCCAGCAGGGCCATCTCCAGGACGGCCAGGCCCGCGATGAGGACGAGGACCTCGGCGCGCAGCTCGTCGGGCTCGCCGAGCTGGGTGTAGCGCTCGGCGGGGGACGGCGGGGTGCGCAGGACGGTCCTGGACAGCGCCACGACGCCGGACCTGTTGAGCTCCTTCACCTTCGCCCAGTCGAGCGGGGTGGTGACGAGCCAGATCCGGTCGGCGCCGGGGAACGCGTCCGGCAGCGCGACGACCGCGGTGCTCTCCAGGGAGCCGGGCTCCTCGACCACGCCGACGACGGTGAAGGCGCGGCCGTCCTCCGTGGTGACCGTGCCGCCGAGGCCGGCCCCGGTGCGGGCCAGCGCGGTCTTCGTCAGGGCCACCTCGGTGGCGTTCGTGGCGGTGCGGCCCTCCAGCACGGTGATCATGCCGGTGGTCAGCGGGTCCCTCAGGTCGACCATGCGGACGTTCGCCCTGCCGACGCCGGCGGTGGTGCGGAGGTTGACCGCGGCGTTCTGCACGGGGATCAGCCGGGAGCCCGGCAGGAGCGCCTTCAGGCCCTCCTCCGACGGCGCGGGGCCCTCCTGCTTGCCGGTCGGGATGGCGAAGAGCTGGTCGGGCTGCTGCACGACCGGTCCGCTGTGGGGCCACCGGACCATCGCCTCGGTGGCGCCCATGTGGCGGGAGGCGTCCTCGTCCGGGGTCAGGGTGGTCGAGTCGTAGGCCACGGCCGCGAACGACAGCGCGGCGACCGGGACTCCGACCAGGGCGACGACGAGGGCAGAGCGGAGCCGGGAACGGCGGGCCTCGCGCCAGGCGATGCGCAGTGCTGCGCGCCATTTGTTCACGGCGTGCTCAGCAGTTCTTCCGGCCGGTCGCGCTGCGAGACGTCCACCACGACGCCGTCGCGCAGGAAGACGACCCGGTCGGCCCAGGCGGCGTGCCGGGCGTCGTGCGTGACGAGCACGGCGGCGGCTCCGGCGTCCACCTTGGACCTGAGCAGGCGCAGGACCGTCTCGCCGGTGCGGGAGTCGAGGGCGCCGGTGGGTTCGTCGGCGAGCACGAGGCGGCGCTCGCCGATCAGGGCGCGGGCGATCGCGACGCGTTGCTGCTGACCGCCGGACATCTCGTCTGGGAACCGGTCGGCGAAGCCGTCGAGGTCCACCTCGGCCAGCGCCTGCTCCGCCTGCCGGCGGGTTCCGCGGACGCCGTCGAGGTCGAGGGGCAGCGCCACGTTCTCGGCGGCGGTGAGGCTCGCGATGAGGTTGAGGTCCTGGAAGACGTAGCCGATCCGCTTGCGCCGCCAGGCCGCGAGCTGCTTGCGGGACAACGACGACAGGCTCGTGCCGTCGACCAGCACGGTGCCGCCGGTGGGGCTGTCGAGGCCGCCGCAGAGGTTCAGCAGCGTCGACTTGCCGGAGCCCGACGGGCCCATCACCGCGACGAGCTCGCCGGGGCCGACGGCGAGCGAAACGCCGTTCAGGGCGGTGACCGAGGTCTCGCCGGTGCCGTGGACGCGCCGGACGTCGCGCAGTTCGAGGACCGTCACCGCGGCACCTCGACGTCGGTGGTCTCCGGCACGGCCCGCGGCTCGTAGCGCACCAGGCTCGCCTCGCAGTGGTCGAGCCAGCGCAGCTCCGCCTCCGCCTGGAAGATCATCGCGTCCAGCACGAGCTGCCACGGCAGGTCGCCGGGCTGGGTCTTGAGCCGCGTGTACTCCTGCAACGTGCGCATCGCGGACGTGCGCTGGGTCGTCACGACCTTCGCGACGTCGACCCCCGGCGTGGTGATCGCGAGGGCGAGCTTGATCGCCACCTCGTCGCGCGGCCGGTCGCCGCGCTGCACGGGCGTGGCGAACCACTTCGTCAGCTCTTCGCGGCCGTGCGCGGTGATCTCGTACGGCCGCTGACCCTCGTTCTCCGGCAGTGCGGCGACCAGGTCGTCGCGCTCGAGACGCGACAACGTCGTGTAGACCTGCCCGATGTTCAACGGCCACGTGCCGCCGGTGGCCGAGTCGAACGCCGCCCGCAGCTGGTAGCCGTACATGGGCCCGCGCTCCAGCAGCGCGAGCAGACCGTGTTTGACCGACATGCCTACCGAGTATGCATACCGAGTATGTTCCTGGCAAACGGTGACGGCGGAACGCGAGTGCGGGCGGCTCCGACTTCAGGAACCCTGGAAGGGGCCGGTGACGTCCGGCTGCGGGGAACGAGTGGGGGAAGACGTGGTCGACGCCGCACGGGGTCGAGCTGGGGGACTGAGCCTGCTGGGGACGGCACGCGGGCCGAGCGCGCCGCAGGTGACCGGTCCGCGGGCGGACATCAGGGACTACGAGCCGTCCGACGGGCCGTCGTGGCTGCGCTGCCGGGTGCTCGGCCTGCTGGGCACGAGCCACCACGACGACGTCCGGTCGTCCCGGCCGCGAGCTGATCTGGAGCTCGTCGCGGCCGGCGACAACGTGGTCATCGGGCTGCTGGACGTGTCGGTGCCCGGCGCGGAGGCCGTCGTCGACGCCTTGGTGGTGCACCCTGACCACCGGCGGCGCGGGCTCGCGTCCGCGTTGCTGGCGGAGGCGGTGCGGCGGCTGGAACGGTGCGGCGTGCGGACGCTGGAGGCGTGGGTGCAGGACGACGGCGCGTCGGCCTGGTTCACGCGCCACGGGTTCGTCGAGGTGGAACGGCACCTGCGCGTGCACGCGTCAGCGGTGGAGGTGGCGACCGTGCTGAGCGCGAAGCACGGGCTGGAGCCGGTCGGCGCGGTGCTGCGGGTCGGGGCCGAACGGGAAACCGAGATGCGCCAGCGGTTCGAGCGCGTCCACGTGTGCCGCAGGGTGGTCCTCCAGGTCACGCCGTGATGCCGGTGAGCCGCGGGATCGTCGCGGTGCGGCCGGCCAGCGCCATCACCAGGGCCCCGATCGGGCCGCTGATCTCCGCGCCCTCGCCGGCGGACCAGTCGGCGTCGGTGGCGACCAGCCGGTGCCCGGCGAACCGGCGCCGCGCGTGGAACGGGAACCCCATCCGCCAGAGGTCGTCCGCGGCGACGACGGCGGCGTCGATCGGCATGGAGTGGTCGACGCCGAGCGGCAGCGCCATGTCGTCCAGGTGCACCATGGCGTCCATCAGGGCGTTCTTGAGCGACTGACCGGGAGCGAGCCTGCGCGACCCGACGATGCCGCGCAGCTGCGAGACGATCTCGCCGGTCGGTCTGAGCGCCTCGGCCCGCGCCGTCCGGTCGACCATGCGGTTGAAGCTCCCGCGGGCCCGGGCGAACGCGCCCAGGGTGGCGCCGACCGTCATCCGCGGCCCGAGCGTCAGGTGGGCGGCGACCTCGCGCACCGTCCAGCCCGCGCACAGCGACGGGCATGCCCACTGCGCCTCGGTGAGGCCGCCGACCAGGTCCGCCGCCGCGGCGCGTTCGGCGTCGATCGTCTGCCAGATCCGCTGGTCGTCCATGTCGGCCTCCTCTTGATTTAGTTCGAGAGGCTGACTACTTTAATCAGAGTGACTGACCAGTTCAAGGGGTGTGCGTGAACATCGGCCTGTTGCTCTTCATCCCGAACCGCGAGGTGGAGAACCGCGTCCTGGCGGCCGTCAACGCCGCGGGCTTCGACCTGACGCAGGCCCAGCAGCGGGTGCTGATGCGCGTCGACCCGGGAGGCACGCGGCTGACCGCGCTGGCGGAGGCGGCCCAGGTGACGAAGCAGACGGCGGGGTTCCTGGTGGACCAGCTGGAGAAGGCCGGCTACGTGGAACGGGTGCCCGACCCGGCGGACGGCAGGGCGCGGCTCGTGCGCGTCACCGCCAAGGCCCTGGAGGCCGTCCCGGTCGCGAACGCGGAGCTGGCGAGGATCGAGGCCGAGTGGGAGCGGCACCTCGGCAGGCGGCGCATGGGCCAGCTGCGGGAGGCGCTGGAGAAGCTGGGCGAGATCACCGACCCGTACCGGTGACCCGCGGGGCCCGGCCCGGCCGGAGACCGGCCGGGCCGGGAGCCGTCACGGCCGGTAGATGCCCAGGGCGGCCGCACGGGACCGGAACCGGAACACGGTGGCCCGTTCCCGCACCTCGCCGTCGGTCGCGATCGAGATGGGCGGGCCGTGCACCTCGACGTTCAGCGACGCCACCTCGAGGTGCTTGTACATCCGCGAGTGCTCCAGCGCCCCGAGCAGGGCGCCCAGGAAGAACCTGGTCCGCGAGTACCTGCGGTCGGCCCGGACGTACCGCACGTCGAGCAGGCCGTCGTCCAGCCGCGGCCGCATCGTGGGCGCGAAGCCCTTCGGCCGGTACGGGCCGTTGCCCACGAACAGCAGCCACACCAGGTGCTTGTCGCCGTCGATCGTGATGTCGAGCGGCTTGGCGCGCTGCAGCACGCGGAACAGCGCCATCCCGGCCGCCGGCCACTTGCCCCAGCGCTTCTCCAGCTTCTCGCGGATCCGCACCATGTCCGGGTAGCCGCCCAGCGACGCCGTGTTCACGAACCACTGGCCGTTGACCTGCGCCAGGTCGACCCGCACGCCCACGCCGTCCGCGACGGCCTGCGCCGTGTCGTGCAGGCCGGTGATGCCCACGTCGCGGGCGAAGTGGTTGAGCGTCCCGGACGGGATGAGCACCATCGGCAGGTCGCGTTCGGCCGCGATCGACGCCACGGCCGCCACGGTCCCGTCGCCGCCCGCCACGCCCAGCGCCTTCGCGTCGGGCAGGTCGGCCAGCTCCTCGATCGTGACGACCCGCGCCTTCGGCCACTCCTCGGCGATCTGCGGCGTCGGGTCGGGCCCGAACCCCGAGTTCGGGTTCACCACGACGACCAGCCCGTCGCCCTCCTGCAGCGCCGTCAGGTCGGCGTGCTCGTAGGCCGACGCGGGCTCGTTCATCCCGAGCGGCCACCACCGGCGCGTCAGGAACGCCGCACCGACACCGACCGCCGCACCGGCCGCGACATCCGACGGCCAATGAACACCCGTGTGAACGCGTGAATAGGCGACGGCCGCCGCGATCGGCGCCACGACGGCGCCCGCCTTGGGCGATTCCAGTGCCACCGCCGTCGCGAAAGCGGCCGCTGACGCGGAGTGACCGGAAGGAAACGACGAGGACGTCGGCCGTTTGGACAGACGGCGGTCGATCCCGATCAGGTCCGCGGCGGGCCGGCGGCGCGGGAAAAGGGACTTCCCGACCAGGTTCGCGCTGGCAGAAGCCCCGGCGATCGCCGCGAGACCCCGCAGCGCACCCCGCCGGTACGGCCCCTTCCGGATCGCCAGAATTGCCGCGATGACGAACCACAGCAGACTGTGGTTCGCGGCTTTGGAAAGCCTCTTCAAACCCCTGTCGAG
Organism: Lentzea sp.; assembly: GCF_036380075.1. Taxonomy (NCBI): domain Bacteria; kingdom Bacillati; phylum Actinomycetota; class Actinomycetes; order Pseudonocardiales; family Pseudonocardiaceae; genus Lentzea; species Lentzea sp. The sequence continues at coordinate 20,311 of NZ_DASVFL010000004.1, forward strand.
CCTGCTCGGAGGCAGTCCGGCAGAGGAGCCCATGAGCTTCTTGTCGAGAGCGCTGACCCGTTTCCACACACCCCCGACACTAAACCGCAACCGGCGTGCCGCCCGAACGGATCACCCTGCTCCACCTACGAGTCGCCTACTGTTGGGGTATGCAGCGGCGGATCTTCGGCATTGAGACAGAGTTCGGGGTGACGTGCACCTTCCACGGGCAGCGTCGTCTCTCCCCGGACGAGGTCGCGCGGTATCTGTTCCGCCGGGTCGTGTCCTGGGGGCGTTCTTCCAACGTCTTCCTGCGCAACGGCTCCCGGCTCTACCTCGACGTCGGCTCCCACCCCGAGTACGCGACGGCCGAGTGCGACGACCTGGCCCAGCTGGTCACCCACGACAAGGCGGGGGAGCGGATCCTCGAGGACCTGCTCGTCGACGCCGAGCGGAGACTGGCCGACGAGGGCATCGGCGGCGACATCTTCCTGTTCAAGAACAACACCGACTCGGCGGGCAACTCCTACGGCTGCCACGAGAACTACCTGGTCGCACGGGCCGGCGAGTTCTCCCGCATCGCGGACGTGCTGCTGCCGTTCCTGGTCACCCGCCAGCTGATCTGCGGCGCGGGCAAGGTGCTGCAGACGCCGCGCGGCGCCGTGTACTGCCTCTCGCAGCGCGCCGAGCACATCTGGGAGGGCGTGTCGTCCGCGACCACCCGCTCCCGCCCGATCATCAACACCCGCGACGAGCCGCACGCCGACGCCGAGCGCTACCGGCGCCTGCACGTCATCGTCGGCGACTCGAACATGTCCGAGGTGACGACGCTGCTCAAGGTGGGCAGCGCCAACCTGGTGCTGGAGATGATCGAGCAGGGCGTCCAGTTCCGCGACTTCTCGCTGGACAACCCGATCCGCGCCATCCGCGAGATCTCCCACGATCTGACGGGCCGCCGCACCGTCCGCCTCGCGGGCGGCAAGGAGGCCTCGGCCCTCGACATCCAGCGCGAGTACTACGAGAAGGCCGTCGAGCACTGCGCCAAGCGCTCGCCCGACCCCATGGCCGACCGCGTGCTCGAGCTCTGGGGCCGCACCCTCGACGCCGTCGAGTCCCAGGACCTCACCAAGATCGACCGCGAGATCGACTGGGCCATCAAGAACCGCCTGATGGAGCGGTACATGGCCAAGCACGACATGGACCTGTCGAACCCGCGCATCGCCCAGCTCGACCTCGCCTACCACGACATCCGCCGCGGCCGGGGCGTGTTCGACCTGCTGCAGCGCAAGGGCCAGGTCGAGCGCGTGACCGACGACGGCGAGATCGAGGCCGCCAAGGACACGCCGCCGCAGACCACCCGCGCCAAGCTGCGCGGTGACTTCATCGCCGCGGCGCAGGCCGCCGGGCGGGACTTCACCGTGGACTGGGTGCACCTGAAGCTGAACGACCAGGCTCAGCGGACCGTGCTGTGCAAGGACCCGTTCCGGGCTGTGGACGAGCGGGTGGAGCGGTTGATCGCTTCGCTTTAGGTGGTTTGTTTTTGAGGGGCGCGCTCTGGTGGAGCGCGCCCCTTGTGCTTTGTGCGGGCGGGTAGTCGTGGTCGGGCGCAGGAGTGGGGGACTTGAGACCGTGCGCCAGCAGTTGAGATGGAGCGCGCGCCTCGTGACGTGGCGACTGGAGTGGTCGCACGGGTGTGGGTTCGGCTGACAGCAGGGCACGTGCCCTTCGCCCTGTGGTGGCCGTAGCGCAGAGCGCGCCCCTCCGGTCTTGTGGCTGCGGCGGTGTGGTGTGTCGGGGGTCGGAGCGTGCAGACCAGGCGCGTGGAGCGTCGGTCGGACTGGAGCGCGCCCCTCGCGCCGTGTAGGCCCGCTCCAGCGCGTCAGCGTCGGCAGATGCGAAACGACCCCACCGGACCGACCCAGCGAGCCCGGACTGACCCCAGCGGCCCCGGACCGAGCCCCCAGGCGGGGTCCGGACGATCAGCGGGTAGGCACCCGCCGGCCGCTCCACCAGAGTGTCGGCATGAGGATCATCGCGGCGGCGCTCGCCGCTCTCCTGGCGCTCCCGGCGGGAGTCGCGCGGGCCGACGGGTACTGGGAGCTGAAGCCGACGGGCACCGACGCGCGGCTGCGCGGGCTGTCGGCGGTCAACGGGCAGGTCGCGTGGGTCAGCGGGTCCAAAGGCACGATCCTGCGCACCACGAACGCCGGCCGCACCTGGGAGTCCGTCGCGCCGCCCGGCACCGAGGCGCTCGACTTCCGGGACATCGAGGCCTTCGACGCGCGCAACGCCGTGGCGTTGTCGATCGGCGAAGGCGAGTCGTCGCGGATCTACCGCACGGCCGACGGCGGCAAGAGCTGGCGGGAGGAGTTCCGCAACACCGATCCGAAGGCGTTCTACGACTGCGTCGCGTTCTTCGACCGGTTCCGCGGGCTGGCGCTCAGCGATCCGGTCGATGGGAAGTTCCAGGTGCTCAGGACGTGGGACGGCGGCCGGTCGTGGCACGTCAACGACACCAAGGGCATGCCGGACGCGCTCGAAGGCGAGTTCGCGTTCGCGGCGAGTGGCCAATGCGTGACGACCAGCGGCAACCACGCGTGGATCGCGACCGGTGGCGGTGCGAAGGCACGGGTGCTGGAGTCGCGCGACGGCGGCCGGTCGTGGCAGGCCTCGGACACCCCGCTGCCCTCCGGTGAGGCCGCCGGGGTGTTCGCGGTGGCGTTCAAGACGCCGTGGCGGGGTGTGGCGATCGGCGGCGACTACCTCAAGCCGACCGACCCGACGCCGGCGTTCGCGACGAACGACGGGCGCGGGTGGGAGGCGGGGACCACGGCTCCGGTCGGGTACCGGTCCGGGATCGCCTACCGGGGCGACTCGCTGGTCGCCGTCGGTCCGTCCGGGACGGACACCAGCCGGGACGGCCGGAGCTGGAAGGTCGTGGACACCGGCAGCTTCGACACCGTCGACTGCGTCGGCGGCACCTGCTGGGCGGCCGGGGAGAAGGGCCGGGTCGGCCGGACCTGAGAGTTTCGACGACGTCGGTAACGCTCGGCGGTCCTGTGGCGAAAAAACGTGTGTCGGCCGCTCCCGCGCGGGGTAGCCGAAGCAGGTGTTCGAGGGATTCTCGTTGCGTCGCAGGGACGTTGGCGAGGCCGTGCTACGGGTGAGGACCGGCGGGGCAGGGCCGCCGGTTCTCCTCCTGCACGGCCACCCTCGGACCCACACGACCTGGCACCGCGTCGCGCCGTTGCTCGCCGACGACCACACGGTCGTGTGTCCCGACCTTCGCGGGTACGGCGAGTCCAGCAAGCCCGGTGACTACTCGAAACGCGCCATGGCGCGCGACTTCGTCACCCTCATGCGCGACCTCGGCCACGAACGGTTCGCCGTCGCAGGGCACGACCGGGGCGCCGCGGCCGCCATCAGGCTCGCGCTCGACCACCCCGACCGCGTCACGGCGCTGGCCGTCCTCGACGGACTGCCGATCGGCGCCCACCTGCAACGGGCGGACGCGCGGTTCGCGCAGTCCTGGTACCACTGGTTCTTCCTGGCGCAGCAGGAGATCGCCGCGCGGATGATCAGCCAGAACCCCGAGCAGTGGTACGGCGGGCGCTACCGCGACACGCCGCTCGCGATGGGCGTCGAGAACTGGGCGGACTACCAGCGCGCGATCCACGACCCGGACACCGTGCACGCGATGTGCGGCGACTACCGCGCCGGCCTGGAGGTCGACCGGGTCCACGACGACGAGGACCGCGCCCGCGGGCGCAGGATCACGTGCCCCGTGCTGGCGCTCTGGTCGGCCAAGGACGACCTCGGCGACCTGTACGACGACCTGCCCGGGATCTGGGCCGAATGGGCCGACGACGTGCAGGTGCGGTCGATCGACTGCGGGCACCACATGGCCGAGGAGGCACCCGCCGAACTGGTGCGTGAACTGCGGACGTTGTTCTGAACGGACCGTTCACGACAGGTGGTGATGAGGTTTCCGTGCGCGCAAGCGTTAGGGTTTGTCCGTGGCCATCGCACGCGCCGAACGCCTCGTCAACCTGGTGTTGTGCCTGCTGTCGACCCGTCAGTACCTGACAGCGGAGCGCATCCGCGCCATCGTCCCGGGCTATCACGAAGCCCCCACGGACGAGGCGTTCTTCCGCATGTTCGAACGGGACAAGTCCGAGCTGCGCGATCTCGGCGTGCCGCTGGAGACCGGCAGGCAGTCCAACGCCGAGGGCGCGGAGGACGGGTACCGGATCGCTCGCCGCGACTACGAGCTCGGGGACATCGACCTCGAACCCGACGAGGCCGCCGCCGTCGCGCTGGCCGCCCGGCTGTGGGACTCGCCGCAGCTCACGGGTGCCGTGCACGGCGCGTTGATCAAGCTGCGGGCCGCCGGGGTGGACGTCGACCAGGACGCGCCCGCCGCCGTCGAGCCCAAGGTGCGGGCCAACGAGCCCGCCTTCCCGCCGCTGCTGCAGGCCGTGCAGGCGGGTCAGGTCGTGACCTTCGGGTACCGCAAGCCGCCGCCGGGCGGCCACAAGGACCGCACGGTCGAACCGTGGGGCGTCGTCGCGTGGCGCGGCCGTTGGTACCTGGTCGGCTGGGACCGCGACCGCAACGACACGCGCTGCTTCCGCCTCTCGCGCGTGGTCGGCACGGTGAAGACCGTGGGCAAGCCCGGTGTCGTGACGGTGCCCGAGGGCACCGACCTGATGAGCCTCATCGCGCGCACGCAGGCCGATCCGCACCAGACGGCGCCCGCGCGGATCTGGGTCGCCAAGGACCGGGCGCTGGGTGTGCGCCGGCACGCGAAGGTCGTCGAGGAACGCGACGGCGGCGACGTCGTCGAGATCGACCTGAAGTTCCCCGACTCGGCGGCCAAGTGGCTCGCCGGGTTCGGCCCCGACGTCGTGGTGCTCGAACCCGAGGTCCTCGCCAAATCGGTCCGCGACCGCCTGCAGGGCGCACTGGAAGGAGCGCGGTGACCGCGTCGAACGAACGGCTGCCGCGCCTGCTCGCACTCGTGCCGTACCTGCTCACCCGGCCCGCCATCACCGTCAAGGAGGCCGCGGCCGACTTCGGCATCACGCCCAAGCAGCTGCGCAAGGACCTCGAGCTGCTGTGGATGTGCGGCCTGCCCGGCTACGGGCCCGGCGACCTCATCGACCTGTCGTTCGAGGGCGAGACGATCACCGTCTCGTTCGACGCGGGCCTCGACCGGCCGCTGCGGCTCACCGCGGCCGAGGCCGCGTCGCTGCTGGTCGCGCTCAGGGCGCTGGCCGACACCCCCGGCGTGGTCGACACGGACGCCGTGCAGCGGGCGCTCGCGAAGATCGAGGCCGCGGTCGGCAAGGCCCAGCCCGCGGGCATGGTGGTCGGGCTCGGCGCGTTCGAACGCGAGGAGACCGCCGAGATCCGCGCCGCCGTGCAGGACGCCGTGAAGCGCGAACGGGCCGTGCGCATCCGCTACTACTCGCAGTCGCACGACGCGATCAGCGACCGCGTGGTCGACCCGATGCGCCTGCTGCTCCTGGAGGGCCGCGGCTACCTGGAGGCCTGGTGCCGGTCGGCGCTCGGCGTGCGGTTGTTCCGGCTGGACCGGATCGACCACGTCGAGGTGCTCGACGAGCCGTCGTCGCCCCCTCCGCACGCCCGGCAGACCGATACGTCGGAGGGCTTGTTCCAGCCGCGGGACGACCAGAAGATCGCGGTGCTCCTGCTCGAACCGGACGCGCACTGGGTCGCCGAGTACTACCCCGTCGACCACGCCGCGGAGCTCTCGGACGGCCGCACGCGCGTCCTCATGCGCTACGACGACCCGTCGTGGATGGTGCGCCTGCTCCTCGGGCTCGGCGGGGACGTGCACGTCGAGCAGCCCGCGGAGCTGGCGGCGGAGGTGCGCCGCCAGGCGGAGGAGGCCTTGCGCCGGGCAGATCACCTGCTGTCCACCTAAGACGTATACCGTGTGGTTGTGCCGTCTACACCGACCTTGGCGCTGATCGCGCTCGGCCTGGTCGTGGTCATCGTGATCGCGGTCCGAGTCCTCCGATCCTTGCGCCGGCTCGCCCGTGCCCGCACTCTGGTGGGGGACGGGGTCGGAGACGGCATCGGACTCCTGAAGGCGCGCAGGGCAGCGCTGAAGGTGGCGTTCGCCGAGAGGCGGCGCGAGCAACCCGCCCGGACCAGGGCGAACCCCGCGTACGATCGTCGTGGCGGGGGAGACAGGAGGATCACCAATGGGTAACCTCGGACCCACCGAGCTGATCATCATCGCTGTGGTGATCATTCTGCTGTTCGGTGCGAAGAAGCTTCCCGACATGGCACGGTCGCTCGGCAAGTCCGCCAAGATCTTCAAGGCCGAGACCAAGGGCCTGCGCGACTCGGACAACGACGACACGCCGGTCCAGCCGCAGCAGCCCGTGCAGCAGCCGGTCCAGCAGCTCCCGCCGGCCCAGCCGCCGGTGCCGCAGCAGCCCCAGGTCGCTCCTCCCATCGAGCAGACGGCGCAGAACAAGGCCACCAACAACTGACCTTGCGGTCCCCTGACTTGTAAGGGCGGTTAGCGCGGTGGCAAGTCCGTTCCGGTGGATCGCCGAGCGCCGGGAACGCGGCAAGCGCCGTCGGGGCAACCCCGACGGCACGATGTCGCTCAAGGATCACCTCTACGAGCTGCGGCACCGGCTCGGCATGGCGATGCTCATCATCGCGATCGGTGCCATCTTCGGCTGGATCTGGTTCGGCGTGAAGCTCGGCCCGATCCCGTCGCTGGGCGACATCATGACGGCTCCGTACTGCCAGCCGGACCTGGAGCCGTACCGGGTCAAGTTCGACGGCGAGATCGGCTGCCGCCTGCTGCAGACCGAGCCGTTCGAGAGCTTCATGATCCGGTTGCAGGTCGGCACGGCGGCGGGCGCGGTGCTGCTCAGCCCGTTCTGGCTCTACCAGTTCTGGGCGTTCATCACGCCGGGGCTCTACCAGAAGGAGCGCAAGTTCGCGCGCACCTTCGTGTTCTTCGCCGCGATCCTGTTCGCGGCCGGTGCCGTGCTGGCGTACCTGGTGGTGCCGGAGGGCCTGCAGGTGCTGATCAGCTTCGGTGGCGACGACTTCATCACCGCGCTGACCGGTGGCAAGTACGTCTCGTTCATCATCACCATGCTGTTCATCTTCGGCGTGAGCTTCGAGCTGCCGCTGATCGTCGTGATGCTGAACCGCGCCGGCGTGATCAGCTACGAGATGCTCGCCAAGTGGCGGCGCGGCCTGCTGATGGGCCTGTTCGTCTTCGCCGCGATCGCGACGCCGGGCACCGACCCGATCTCGATGGTGGCGCTGGCGCTCGCGCTGTCGGCGCTGTTCGAGATGGCGATCCAGATCGCGCGCATCCACGACAAGCGCAAGGCCAGGCTGCGGTCGGCCGAGGGCTGGGACGCGCTCGACGACGACGAGGCGGCGCCGTTCCACTACGTGCCGTCCGACGCCGAGGGCAACGACCCCGGTGAGAAGGCCATCGCCTCGGAGCCCCCGAAGCGCGTGAACTACGACGACGCCACGTGACGCGGGCGGCCCTGCTGGTCTGCCCCGCGTCGGGCAAGGGGCGGGCGGCCCGGATGGCCGGGTCGACCGCCGCCGCGCTGCGCCCGCACGTCTCGTCGCTGGCGCAGCTGGTGGCGCACGACGCCGAGGGCACGCTGGCGATGGCGCGGGACGCCGTCGCCGACGGTGTCGACCTGCTGGTCGTGCTGGGCGGTGACGGTGCCGCCCACCTGGGGATCCAGGCGTGCGCGGGCACCTCGACGGCACTGGGGATCGTCCCGGCGGGCACCGGCAACGACCTGGCCGCGGCCATCGGCTCGCGGTCGGTCGAGGACGTCGTCCACGGCACCCGCAGGACGCTGGACCTGGGGCGGTTGTCGACGGGGCAGTGGTTCGCGACGGTGCTGTGCGCGGGGTTCGACTCCGCGGTGAACGAGCGGGCGAACGCGATGCGCTGGCCCGCCGGTCCGCGCCGCTACGACCTGGCGATCCTGGCCGAGCTGGCGTCGCTGAAGTCGGCGCCGCTGCTCGTGACGACGGAGTCCGACACGTTCTCGCTGGACGCGACCCTCGTCGCCGTGGGCAACACACCGAACTACGGCGGCGGCATCCCCGTGTGCCCCGCCGCGGACGCCTCCGACGGCCTGTTCGACGTCACGGTCGTGGAGGGCGGCAGCCGGTCCACGCTGGTGCGCATGCTGCCGACGCTGCGCACGGGCGAGCACACCGGCCACCCGGCCGTGCGGACGTTCCGGGCCCGCGAGGTCTCGCTGTCCGGTGGTAACGGCTGGATCGCCTACGCCGACGGTGAACGACAGGAGGCGCTGCCCGTCTCCGTTCGCACGGTCCCCGGCGCGCTCACCGTCGTGGGTCGCTAAATTAGTGGGCTGTTCGTTCCGCTTTCGTTCTTTCGGTGGGGATGTATGGAAACGCTCGAGTTCCAGTCCGAGGCGCGCCAGCTGCTCCAGCTGATGATCCACTCGATCTACTCGAACAAGGACACGTTCCTGCGCGAGCTGGTGTCGAACGCCTCCGACGCGTTGGACAAGCTGCGACTGGAGTCGTTCCGCGACAAGGACATGAAGGTCGACGTCGACGACCTGCACGTCGTGATCGAGTCCGACCCGTCCGAGCGCACGCTGACCGTGCGCGACAACGGCATCGGCATGACCCGCGAGGACGTCGTCCGGCTCATCGGCACGATCGCGAAGTCCGGCACGGCGGAGTTCCTCAAGCAGCTCAAGGAACAGCAGTCCGGTGCCGGGACCTCCGACCTGATCGGCCAGTTCGGCATCGGCTTCTACTCGTCGTTCATGGTGGCCGACAAGGTCACGCTGGTGACGAAGCACCCGCACGCCGAGAAGGGCGTCCGCTGGGAGTCGACCGGCGAGGCCACGTACACGATCGAGGACGTCGACGACGCGCCGCAGGGCACCTCGGTCACGTTGCACCTCAAGCCGTCCGACGACGAGGACCGGCTGCCCGACTACACCGAGCCCGCGAAGATCCGCGAGATCGTCAAGCGCTACTCGGACTTCATCACCTGGCCCGTTCGCCTGGGCGGCGAGGACGTCAACTCCCGCAAGGCGCTCTGGGCCCGCCCGGCGTCGGAGGTGACGGAGGAGGAGTACGCCGAGTTCTACCGGCACGTCAGCCACGACTGGAACGCGCCGCTGGAGACCATCCGCATGCAGGCGGAGGGCACGTTCGAGTACCAGGCGCTGCTGTTCCTGCCCGCGCAGGCGCCGCTCGACCTGTTCATGCGCGACGCCAAGCGCGGCGTGCAGCTCTACGTGAAGCGCGTCTTCATCATGGACGACTGCGCCGAGCTGATGCCGGAGTACCTGCGCTTCGTGAAGGGCGTCGTCGACGCGGCGGACCTCTCGCTGAACGTGTCGCGCGAGATCCTCCAGCAGGACCGCCAGATCCAGCTGATGCGCCGCCGCCTGGTGAAGAAGGTGCTGCAGTCGATCAAGTCGCTGATGACCGCGCGGCCGGACGACTACCGGAAGTTCTGGGGCGAGGTCGGCGCGGCGCTCAAGGAGGGCCTGCTCTCCGACCACGACAACCGCGACGCGATCCTCGACGTCTGCTCGTTCGCCTCGACGCACTCCGACTCCGAGCCGACGACGCTCGCCGAGTACGTCTCGCGGATGAAGGACGGTCAGGAGCACATCTACTTCATGACCGGTGACTCGCGGGTGGCCGTCGAGAACTCGCCGCACATGGAGGCGTTGCGCGCCAAGGGGTACGAGGTCCTGATCCTCACCGACACCATCGACGAGATGTGGGTCGACTCGGTGCCGGCCTTCGACGGGAAGTCGTTCCAGTCCGTCGCCAAGGGACAGGTGGACCTGGAGACGGAGGAGGAGAAGTCGGCGGCCGCCGAGAAGGCCACCGAGTTCGCCGACCTGCTCTCCTGGCTGCAGGAGCAGCTGGCCGAGGACGTCAAGGAGGTCCGCCTCTCGTCACGCCTGACCACCTCGCCGGCGTGCGTGGTCGGCGACGCGCACGACATCACCCCCACGCTGGAGAAGATGTACAAGGCGATGGGGCAGGAGCTGCCGAAGATCAAGCGGATCCTGGAGCTCAACCCGTCGCACCCGCTGGTGGAGGGGCTGCACGCGGCGTTCGCGGCCGGCGAACGGGAGTCGCTCGCCGACACCGCGGAGCTGGTCCACGGGCTGGCGCTGCTCGCCGAGGGCGGGGAGCTCGCCGACCCGTCGCGGTTCGTGAAGCTGGTGGCGGACCGGGTGCAGCGCACGTTCTGAGCGAAAAGCGCTGGTGGAGGGCGGTGTCCTGAGGATATCGCCCTCTGTCGTTTCAGTGCCGGTCGAAGTTAATCTATCTCGACGGCAATTGTCGGTGCGATGTGACAGCCTGGTGGGGTGTCCAGTGCTTCGCGGTCCCCGGCCGAGGCCTACGCCCACTCCAGGCGCAACGCCCAGCGGCCCAAGCTGACCGACTTCGGCTCCGTCATCTCGTTCGAGCTGGACCCGTTCCAGCGCCAGGCCTGCGAGGCCCTGGAGGACGGTCACGGAGTGCTGGTCTGCGCGCCCACCGGTGCCGGCAAGACGGTGGTCGGCGAGTTCGCCGTGCACCTGGCCCTCACCGAGGGGCGCAAGTGCTTCTACACGACGCCGATCAAGGCGCTGAGCAACCAGAAGTTCGCCGACCTCACCGCCCGGTACGGCGCGGAGAGCATCGGGTTGCTCACGGGCGACACGAGCGTCAACGGCAACGCGCCGGTCGTGGTGATGACGACCGAGGTGCTGCGGAACATGCTGTACTCGGGTTCGTCCACTCTGGACGGACTCGCGTACGTCGTCATGGACGAGGTGCACTACCTGGCCGACAGGTTCCGCGGGCCCGTGTGGGAGGAGGTCATCCTCCACCTGCCGGAGCACGTGCAGGTGGTCGGGCTGTCCGCGACGGTCAGCAACGCCGAGGAGTTCGGCGAGTGGCTGGTCGAGGTCCGCGGGGACACGGCCGTGGTGGTCGACGAGCACCGGCCCGTGCCGCTGTGGCAGCACATGATGGTCGGCAACCAGATGCTCGACCTGTTCGAGGGCGACCAGACGCACGCCCGGATCAACTCGCAGGTGCTGCGCAAGACCGAGGAGCTGGCGCGCTACCACGTGCCGTTCAGCCGGGGGCGCAACCGCGGCGCGGGCGCCGCGCGGGCGGGGCGCAACAGCGGGTTCAAGCCGCCGTCGCGCACCGACATGATCCAGCGGCTCGACCACGCGAACCTGCTGCCCGCCATCGTGTTCGTGTTCAGCCGTGCCGGCTGCGACGCGGCGGTCGCGCAGACGGCGCGGGCCGGGCTGCGGCTCAACACGCCGGAGGAGACCGAGCAGGTCCGGCGGATCATCGACGAGAAGACGCGCGACCTGCCCGAGGCCGACCTGATGGTCCTCGGGTTCTGGGAGTGGCGCGAGGCGCTGGAGCGCGGCATCGCGTCGCACCACGCCGGGCTGCTGCCCGCGTTCAAGGAGACCGTCGAGGAGCTGTTCGTCCGCGGGCTGGTCAAGGTCGTGTTCGCGACCGAGACGCTCGCGCTGGGCATCAACATGCCCGCGCGGACGGTCGTGCTCGAGAAGCTCGTGAAGTACAACGGCGAGGCGCACGTCGACCTCACGCCCGGCGAGTACACGCAGCTCACCGGCCGTGCGGGGCGTCGCGGCATCGATGTCGAGGGGCACGCGGTCGTCGTCTGGCAGCCCGGGATCGACCCGAAGGCGGTCGGCGGCCTCGCGTCCACGCGCACGTACCCGCTGCGGTCGTCGTTCCGGCCCGGCTACAACATGGCCGTCAACCTCGTGCACCAGCTCGGGGCCTCGGCCGCGCGCGAGATCCTGGAGCAGTCGTTCGCGCAGTTCCAGGCGGACAGGTCGGTCGTCGGCCTGGCGCGCCGGATTGAGCGCAACAAGGAGGCGCTGGGCGGCTACACCGAGGCGATGACGTGCCACCTCGGCGACTTCACCGAGTACGCGTCGCTGCGGCGCCGGATCGCGGACCGCGAGAAGCAGCTCGCGAAGCAGAACACCAACTCGCGCCGCATCGAGACGGCCAAGTCGCTGGAGCGGCTGCGCAAGGGTGACGTGATCGCCGTGCCGTCGGGCCGCCGCAGCGGTCTCGCGGTCGTCATCGACCCGGGGCTGGAGCCGATGGGGGAGGCGAAGCCGCTGGTCGTCACCGAGGACCGCTGGTCGGGCCGGCTCACCTCGGCCGACTTCCCGTCGCCCGTCGAGGTGCTCGGTCACGTCCGGCTGCCCAAGCAGGTCGACGTGCGGTCGCCCAAGTCGCGGCGCGACCTCGCGTCGACGATCCGCAACACCGGCATCACCGTGCCGTCGCGCGGCCGCCGGCAGACCACCGCGGACGACGACCCCGAGCTCGCCACCCTGCGCCGTGCCCTGCGCGCGCACCCGTGCCACGGCTGCGACAAGCGCGAGGACCACGCCCGCTGGGGAGAGCGCTACCACCGCCTGCTGGCCGAGACCGAGCAGCTGGAGCGCAAGGTCGCGGCGACCACGCACTCGCTCGCGCGGCAGTTCGACCGCATCCGGGCGCTGCTGCGCGAGCGCGGCTACCTGTCCGAGGCCGACGAGGTGACGCAGGACGGCAAGCGCCTGACCAGGCTCTACAGCGAGTCCGACCTGCTGGCGGCCGAGTGCATCCGCCACGGCGTGTGGAAGGGCCTCAAGCCGGAGGAGCTCGCCGCCGTCGTGTCGTCGCTGGTCTACGAGGCGCGCAGGGACGGCCCGGTCGAGGCGCGGCTGCCGCAGGGCCCGGTGGCGGACGCGATGGGGAAGACCGTGCGGCTGTGGGCGGAGATCGAGGACGACGAGCGCCGCCACAAGCTGGAGCGCATCACCCGCCAGCCCGACCCCGGCTTCGCGTGGCCGGTGTACCGGTGGGCGCGCGGCGAGTCGCTGGAGAAGGTGCTGAGCGCCGCCGAGGCGGGCGGCAACGAGCTCGGCGCCGGCGACTTCGTGCGCTGGTGCCGGCAGGTGATCGACCTTTTGGACCAGATCCGCGAGGTGGTCGGCCGAAGCGACTCCGTCGGTTCGGCGGCAGCCAAGGCGGTCGACGCGCTGCGGCGCGGTGTCGTGGCGATGATGTGACACGACATGAGACACGGTCTGACGAAGGTTTTGCGAGTCGGAGTAAAGACTGACGTCAACGGTGTGATTGGATTCCGCCGCAACGTCGTACACACGGAGGTCGACAGATGAGCAGCCCGTACGGACCGTCCGGAGGGAACGATCCGCAGCAGCCCTGGGGCCAGCAGCCGCAACAGCCGCAGCAGCCCTACGGTGGCGGCTTCCCGCCCGGCACGCCGTCCGGCGGCTTCCCGGCTCAGAACCCCTACGGCCAGCCGCAGCAGCCCCAGCCGGGCCAGCAGCAGCCGTACCCCGGTTTCGATCCGTCACAGCAGCAGACGCAGCAGTACGGCGTGCCGGGTCAGCAGCAGCCGCAGTCGAACCCCTACGGCACGCCCGCGCAGGACCCGTACGGCCAGCAGACCCAGCAGTACGGCATGCCGGGCCAGCAACAGCAGCAGGACCCGTACGGTCAGCAGCAGCCCAACCCGTACGGCCAGCAGCCGGGCTACGGCCCGCCGATGCCGCAGAAGAAGAAGTCCAGCGCGGCCATCTGGGTCGCCGCGGTGGTCGTCGTCCTCCTGGTCGGTGGCGTGCTGTTCACCGGGTTCGTGTCGCCGGCGTTCTTCAAGAAGAAGATCTTCGACAACACCGCCGTGCAGAACGGCATCGTCCAGATCCTGAAGGACGAGTACAAGATCTCCGACGTCGGCAGCGCGACCTGCAGCGGTGAGAACGAGGTCAAGCCCAACACCTCGTTCGAGTGCAAGGTCCAGGTCGGCGGCAAGGACAAGAAGGTCAAGATCGTCGTCAAGACCGAGGACGGCGAGTACGAGGTCGGCCAGCCCACCGGCTGATCCGGCGCGGTTCGTCGACGAAGCCTCCTCCGGACGTCCGGGGGAGGCTTTCTCGTGCGGAAAACTGAGGTGCGCCCGCCGTCGTGCTGAGTCACGATCGCGGGCGTGACCGACATCCGCGTTCTCACCGACGAACCGCAGTACCGCGCCCACAACACGCTCTTCCGCCGCGCGTTGCACTGGGGCCCGCCCACTGACGAGCAGTGGTCCGTGACGCTGCCGTCCTACGAGCCGGATCGCGCGCTCGCCGCGTTCGACGGCGACGAGATGATCGGCACCACCCAGTCCTTCGGCTCGTCGTTGGTCGTGCCCGGCGGCGCGAGGGTGTCCCACTCGGCCATCTCGCGCGTGGGCGTCCGTGCCGACTACACGCGCCGTGGCGTGCTCACGGCTTTGATGCGTGAGCAACTGTCCACGCTGCCCGACCCGGTGGCCACGCTGCGCGCCTCCGAGGGGCGCATCTACGGCCGGTTCGGCTACGGCCTGGCGGGACGCGTGCGCAACCTGGAGATCGACGCGAAACGCGCCGTGGTGCCCGGCGGCATGACCGGCCGCGTCCGGATGCTCGACCAGGACACCGCCGACAAGCTCCTGCCCGAGCTGCACGAGGCGATCGGCGTGCACAGGCCGGGGCAGATCTCCCGCTGGCCGGGCTGGTGGGCCCGCGCGCGCGACCGCAAGTCCGAGGCGGAGAACTCCGTCACCGTCGTCCACACCGGACCGGACGGCGACGACGGCTTCCTGACCTACAAGGTGGCCACGGAGAAGGACTTCCGGCACCGCCTGTCCATCGAGGACTTCGAGTGGGCGAACGGTGACGCGTGGCGCGACCTGTGGATCCACGCCCTGCGCCTGGACCTCGTCGACCACGTCGAGAACGAGGTGGCGCTCGACGACCCGGTCACCTGGCTGTTCGAGGACCCGCGCGTGGTGACGACCAAGGACGTGTTCGACGAGATCTGGCTCCGCCTGGTCGACGTGCCGCGCATGCTCTCCGCCCGCACGTACGGCGCCGCCGAGCCCGTGGTCATCGAGGTGCACGACACGCTGCTGCCCGCGAACTCCGGCACCTACCGCGTGTCGGCGGACGGCGCCGAGCGCGTCGAGGAGCGGCCCGACCTCACGATCCCGGTGGACCTGCTCGGTGCCGTGTACCTCGGCGACGTGACGTTCTCGCAGCTCGCGGCCACCAGGCGGATCGAGGGGACCCGCCTGGCCGACGCGGACGCGTTGTTCGCCGTGGCGCAGAAGCCGGTGTGCGGCACGTTCTTCTAGGGACGGCGTTCCATCGCGTTGACCAGGCGCGGCACCGAGCTGCCCAGGCCCCAGCGCTGCGTGAGCTCGCGCAGCCGCTCGGGGTCGGCGGGCACGCGCGGCACCTCGTCGTCGCGGTCCTTGACGACCGGGGCGTCGACGGCGGTGCGCACGACCGTGGGCGCGGCCGCCAGGTAGTCCTCGGCCGCGATCAGGGAGTTGCGGGCCTTGGTGGTGAGCTTGCGGTCCATCGGGTCCTTGACCGCGGCGAGGACGGCGTCGAGCGAGCCGAACTCGGTGATGAGCTTCGCCGCGGTCTTCTCGCCGATGCCCGCGACGCCCGGCAGGCCGTCGGAGGGGTCGCCGCGCAGCACGGCCATGTCGGCGTAGGCGGAGCCGGCGTTCTCGACGGGCAGGGAGTACTTGGCGGCGAGCTCCTCCGGGCCGAGGACCTCGACCTTGTTCCAGCCGCGGCCGACGTACAGGACGTGCACGGGCGTGGGCTCGAAGCGGACGACCTGGAACATGTCGCGGTCGCCGGTGACCACCTCGACGGGGGACGTCTTCTCGTGGTGGGCGAGCGCGCCGATCACGTCGTCGGCCTCGTAGCCCGCGGCCTCGCCGGTGCAGATGCCCGCGGCGTCGAGGACGTCGAGGATGATCGGGATCTGCGGCGTGAGGGTGTCCGGCACCTCTTCGGAGCCGTCGGCGGCGTCCTCGGCGACCCGGTGCGCCTTGTAGGACGGCAGCGCCTTCACCCGGAACTCGGGGCGCCAGTCGGCGTCGAGGCAAGCGACCAGGCGGGCCGCGCCGCGGTCGGTGATGACGCGCGCGATCTGGTCGACGAACCCGCGCACGGCGTTCACCGGCGTGCCGTCGGGCGCGGTCATCGAGTCCGGCAGCGCGTAGTACGACCGGAAGTAGAGGCTCGCGGAGTCGAGCAGCACCAGGGGAGAGCTCACGAGTGGACAAGCTACTAGGCTTTCGGACATGGCAACGATCACCGGGCCCATCGACGTGTCCTCGCTGCGTGCGCGACTCGACCGCGCCTCCGCGGCCGCCGAGCAGGCGGGCGTCGACGCCCTCCTCATCTCGCCCGGGTCGGACCTGCGGTACCTGATCGGTGCCGGCGGCGACTCGTTCGAGCGCCTCACCTGCCTCGCGCTGCCCGTCGGCGGCACACCGACGCTGGTCGTGCCGAAGCTGGAGCAGCCCGGTTACGCGGGCATCCCGACCGACGAGCTGGGCGTCGAGGTCGTCACGTGGGTCGACGGTGAGGACCCGTACGCGCTGGTCAAGGCCGTGCTCAAGGGCTCGCGCGTCGCCGTGGCGGACATGATGCCCGCGCTGCACACCCTGAAGCTGGGCGCCGCGGTCGGCGGTCCGCAGTCGCTGGCCGGGCCGATCCTGCGCGAGCTGCGGATGCGCAAGGACGAGGCCGAAGTCGCCGCGCTGCGCAAGGCGGGCGCCGCCATCGACCGCGTGCACGCGCGCATGGGCGAGTTCCTGCGCGTCGGCCGCACCGAGCGCGAGGTGGCGCGCGACATCGCCGCCGCCATCGTCGAGGAGGGCCACACCGTCGCCGACTTCGTGATCGTCGGCTCCGGCCCGAACGGCGCCTCGCCGCACCACCGCGACTCCGACCGCGTGATCGAGGCGGGCGAGGTCGTGGTCATCGACATCGGCGGCCCGGTCGCCGAGGGCTACAACTCGGACTCCACCCGCACGTACGTGATGGGCGAGCCGGCGTTCGACGACGTGTGGGAGACCTACGCCGTCCTGCAGGCGGCGCAGCAGGCCGCCGTGGACGCGGTGCGGCCCGGCGTGATCTGTGAAGAGGTCGACGCCGCCGCCCGCACCGTCATCGCCGACGCCGGCTACGGCGAGTTCTTCGTCCACCGCACGGGCCACGGCATCGGCCTGGACGTGCACGAGGAGCCCTACATCGTCAGCGGCAACGCGCTGCCCCTCGAACCCGGCATGGCCTTCAGCGTCGAGCCCGGCATCTACCTGCCCGGCCGCTGGGGCGCGCGCATCGAGGACATCGTGGTGGCCACCGCGGACGGCGTGGAGTCCTTCAACAACCGACCTCACGAACTGGTGGTGCTTTGACCCTCGAGCAGATCGACAGAGCGATACTGAAGGAGCTCGCCTCGGACGGCCGGTGCAGCTTCACCGACCTGGCCGAACGCGTGGGCCTGTCCGTCTCGGCGGTGCACCAGCGCGTGAAGCGCCTGGAGCAGCGCGGCATCGTGAAGGGCTACGCCGCGCGCCTGGACGGCGCCGAGGTGGGCCTGCCGATGTCGGCGTTCATCTCGCTCTTCCCGATCAACCCGTCCGAGCCCGACGACTACCCGAAGCGCCTGGAGCACCTCGCGGAGATCGAGGCGTGCTACTCGGTGGCGGGCGACGCGTCGTACGTGCTGCGCGTGCGGGTGGCGTCGCCGGTGGCGCTGGAGGAGCTGCTGCAGAAGATCCGGGAGTCGGCGAACGTGTCGACACGGACGACCGTGGTGCTGTCGACGCCGTACGAGGACCGGCCGCCGGCGGTCTGAGGAGGCCGGGAGTGCGCTGAACGGCCGTTCAGCGCACCTGTCCGTCCGCCAGCACCAGCACCCGGTCCGCCACCTCGTGCACCGCGTCGTGGTGCGTGGCGATCAACACCGCGGCCCCCTCGTCGGCCGCCCGCCGCAACAACCCCACCGCGGCCACGGCGCTGACGGCGTCCAGATGTGCGGTCGGCTCGTCCGCCAGCAACGCCGAGGGACGCGCGATCACCGCCCGCGCCAGAGCGGCCCGTTGCTGCTGCCCGAACGACACCTGCGCCGGAAACCGCGCCCCCAGCGTCCCGATCCCCAGCTCCGCCAGCAGCTCGGTCACCCCGGCCACCGGCCGGCCGGTCAGCCGCAACGGCAGAGCGACGTTCTCCTCCAGCGTCAGCTCGGTCGCCAGCCCGAGCGACTGCGGCAGAACCGCGCAGGCGGACCAGGAAGCCGGGCCGGGCAGCACGGACCCGCTGTCCGGGAAGTCGAAGCCGCACAACAGGGACAGCAACGCGGTCTTCCCGGACCCGGACGGCCCGCTCAGCGTCACGAGCTCCCCGGCGCCGATGGTCAGGTCGACCCCGCGCAGCACCGAGACCCCGCCGAACGCCCGGTGCACCCCGCAAGCCTGGATCATGAGGCGGCCAAGGGGATGCAGAGGTCGGCCAGCTCCACCAGCCGGGGGTCGTGCGAGGCGACCACGGCCGGAACGGGCAACGAGGACAACGTCTCCAGCACCAGGTCCGCGGACCGGGCGTCCAGCTGCGAGGTGGGTTCGTCGGCCACCAGCACCGAAGCGCCGCGAGCCAGCGCACAGCCGAAGGCGAGCCGTTGTTGTTGCCCGCCGGACAAAGCACCGATCCGCCAGGTCGCGGATCCGCTCAACCCCAAGGTGTCCAGCAGGGAGTGGTCGGCCGCTCCGGCGGCACGCAGGTTCTCGCCCACCGTCAGGTGCGAGATCAGGTTGTCGGCCGGGTTCTGGAACACGACCGCGATCTCCTTGCGCCGCAACGCCCGCAGCTCCGTCCACGACAGCGACGACGTGGCCACGTCGCGGACGAACACCTCGCCGAGCGAAGGACGTTCGACCAGCGACAGCACGCGGAGCAGCGTCGACTTGCCGGAGCCGGAGGGGCCGGACAGCACGGTGAGGCCGGGCGCGATCGACAACGACACGTCCGCCACGGCGCGCACGGAACCGTAGGACACCCCTACGCCACAAGTGCGGATCACCTGAGCAGTTCTCCCATCCGCGCGGTGCGGATGCCGCGCAACGCAAGCCAGGCCGCTGTGAAGACGACCGCCACGCCGCCGGACACCATCGTGCCGACCAGCGGTGTCAGGTCGGGTAGCGAGGGTGCCGGGTTCAGCCACGGCGCGGGGTCGAGCCGTGGCACGGCCACGCCGGCGCTCAGGAAGGACGCCAGGGCGCCGACCATCAACGCCAGCGCCGCCAGCGCGCCCACTTCCAGCAGGTGGCTGGACCACAGCACGGACGGGCGCATGCCCATGCGGGTCGACAGCGCGCCGGAGACGGCGTTCTGGCGGCGGCGGACCTCGATGGCCAGCAGCAGGGCGACGGCGGCGACCACGGCCAGGACCACGCCGATCGCCGTGACGAAGCCGAAGGTCCACTCCACGGTCAGGAACGGCAGGCCGTCCAGCACGCGGGCGCGGTCGGCGACGTTCGTGTAGTGGATGCCGGCGGCCTGCAGGGACGAAGTCAGCGACGAGAGCGGGAGCGACGACCACAGGTGCCACGAACCGACCTGCTCGGCGGCGGGGACGGAGTCGCGGGACAGCACGTAGCCGCGCGTGCCGAGCTTCGGGAACGTCGGCAGCGACGCCACGGGCTTCAGCAGCGGCAGGCCGGGGATCTGGATCTCCTGGTCCGGCGCTCGGCCGATGCGCAGGGCGGGGGCGGTGTCGCCGGTGCGGCGCAGGCCGGAGATCAGCGCGCGGACCTCGGCGGGGTCGTCCAGCACGGCCGCGTCGGTGAACGTCGCCGGGTCCACGACCAGGGCGCCCGTGCTCACACCCACCAGGGTTGTGGTGCCCCGCAACGACGACGGCAGGGCGACGCGGCCGAGGGCGATGTCCTGCGAGACCTGGACGGTGCTGGTGGCGCCGACGAACACGCCCGACTTCGAGTCCAGCGCCGACCGCTGCGCGCCCGCCACCGAGCTGCCGACGGCGATCGTTCCCACCGCGAGCACACCCACGAGCAGCACGCCGGTCACCGGTCCCACGGCCGCCGCGAGACGGCGCAGCGCGAGCTGTGCGGCCGGGACCTCCCACCACTGGACGCGGTGCGACCACGCCAGCGACCAGCGCAGCAGCCGGGTCGCGAGCAGTGCGGCCGCCAGCACCACGAGCAGCGGGAACGTCAGTGCCGCCACGTCGATGCGCGGCAGTGCGGCGCCCTTCAGCGCGGTGCCCAAGCCGTTGCGGGACAGGCGAACCCACGCCAGGACCGCGAGCCCCGCCACCACCAGCTCCCACGGCACCAGTGCGAGCCGCCACGAGCGCGCCCGCCGCTGGAACGTCCGGTGCGCCCGCCACGCCGCGACGAGCACCGTCACGGACAAGCTCAGCACCACCACGGCGAACACGAACGCCAGCGCCGTCCAGAGCGCGCCCGGCGCCAGTGCGACTCCGGGCGCGTAGAGGGGCAGCAGCAGCCGTGCGGCGACCAGGCCGAGCAGGCCGCCGATCACCAGCGGCAGTCCCAGCTCCAGCACGCCGCGGAGGCCGAGCGCCAGCGGGCTTGCCCCGCGCACCCACAGCAGCCGCAGCTCGGAGTGGCGCCGCTGGGCCCACTGCACGGTCACCGTACCGACGCCCGCGAGGCCCACCAGCACGCTGATCAGCACCAACGGCAGCAGAGCGGACGAGACGTTGCGTTCGGAGGTCCGTGCGGCGGTGATGGCACCGGACAACAGGTCGGTGCGCGTCAGCGGCAGCCCGAGCGACGCCACGGCCGCGTTGCCCTTGTCCCGCAGGGCTTCGGCGTCGGCCAGGGTGGACGGCGCGGTGGTGGGGAACCGCAGGGACACGGACGCGCCCGAGGAGAACTCCGGCGGCAGGGAACCGAGGTCCGAGGGCTGGTTCACCCAGATCACCGACG
Source organism: Lentzea sp. (assembly GCF_036380075.1). Taxonomy (NCBI): domain Bacteria; kingdom Bacillati; phylum Actinomycetota; class Actinomycetes; order Pseudonocardiales; family Pseudonocardiaceae; genus Lentzea; species Lentzea sp. The sequence continues at coordinate 41,207 of NZ_DASVFL010000004.1, forward strand.
TGCTGTCACCGTCACCGCCCAACGGGTTCGGCACGACGTCCTGCGCCTCGGAGCACCACCAGTCCGCGACCGGGTGCGCGAGGTCGGCGTAGATCGCGCTCACCGTCAGCGGCGACCCGGTCAGCCGGTCGCCGACGCGCACCCGTGCCGCGGTGGCGATGGTCTGCGGCACCCACAACCCCGTGCCACCGCCCTGGACGGCCGTCAGGTGCGCCGTCGCGTCCGGGCGGTAGCCGAACCGGCCGTAGGTCGCGAGGCCGTTGAAGTCGGGCCGTCCGATCCGCGTGTAGACGGCGCCCAGGTCGCTCCGCGCCGCCATCGGGACGGCGTCGGCCAGGGGCAGGCCCTCGCCGTCGAGGGACGGGTGCACGGACTGCGTGCACATCCGGCCTTCCTGGTAGGCGAGTGCGGCGCTGCCCGCGGAGGACGAGTGCAGCACGGCCGCGGCCACGACGAAGCCCAGCAGCAGCGTCGTCGCGATGCTCACGACCAGCGTGAGCGGGCTGGACAACGCCGCCCTGGGCGCGGCTCTCCACGGCAACTGCACCAGCGCACGCTAACCGGCGTTCCGCTGTTTCGGGAGCCTTTCGGGGTAACGCCTCGGAGTCGGCGACCACCGCCCCGAGCAGGGGAAGCCGGTGGTCGGCGCCTACAGGGTGAACCCCTCCGGGAACGGGTCGGCCGGGTCGAGCAGGTACTGGCCCATCCCGGTGATCCAGGCGCGGCCCGCCACCGTCGGCAGCACCGCCGTCCGGTCACCGAGCGGCACCTCCTCCAGCAGCCGGCCGATGAACCGCGTGCCGATGAACGACTCGTTCACGTAGTCCGCGCCGATCTCCAGCTCGCCGCGGGCGTGCAGCTGCGCCATCCGCGCGCAGGTGCCGGTGCCGCAGGGGGAGCGGTCGAACCAGCCGGGGTGGATCGCCATCGCGTTGCGCGAGTGGGCGCCGTCCTGGCCGGGCGCGGTGAACTGGACGTGCTTGCACCCGCCGATCGCCGCGTCCAGCGGGTGCACCGGCCGGTTCACCTCGTTGATCCGGTCCATGATGGACAGTCCGGCGGCGAGGATCCGGTCCTTCTCCGCGCGGTCGAACGGGATGCCGAGCTGCTCCAGCGGCAGGATGGCGTAGAAGTTGCCGCCGTAGGCCATGTCGTAGCGGACCTCGCCGAGGCCCGGCACGTCGACGACGGCGTCCAGCTCGTGCGAGTACGCCGGGACGTTGCGGATCGTCACGAGCTTCGTGCGGGTGTCGTAGTCGGCCAGCACCAGCCCGGCCGGGGTGTCGAGCCGCACGGTCGTGACGGGCTCGGTCACCTCGACCATGCCGGTCTCCACCAGCACCGTCGCGACGCCGATCGTGCCGTGGCCGCACATCGGCAGCAGGCCGGAGACCTCGATGAACAGCACGCCCCAGTCGGCGTCCTGGCGGGTCGGTGGCTGCAGGATCGCGCCGCTCATGGCCGCGTGCCCGCGCGGTTCGTTGACCAGGAACTTCCGGATGTGGTCGTGGTTCTTGATGAAGTTCAGCCGCTTCTCGGCCATGGTCTCGCCGGGGATCACGCCGACGCCGCCGGTGATCACGCGCGTCGGCATGCCCTCGGTGTGCGAGTCGACGGCGCTGTAGTACTTGGCGAACCTCATGACGTGGCCAGCTCCATGTCGGCGTCGACCCGGGCGAGCTGCTCGGCGCTCAGCGGGCCGCGCGGAGGGCGGCACGGACCGCCGTAGCGGCCGACGAAGTCCATGGACCGCTTGATGGCCTGCACGAACTCGGTGCGCGAGTCCCAGCGGAACGCCGGCACGAGCTTCTCGTACAGCGCGCGGGCCTTGTCCAGCTCGCCGTTCAGGGCGAGGGTGAACAGCTCGACGCTCTCGGCGGGGAACACGTTGGGGTAGCCCGCGAACCAGCCCGTCGCGCCCATCAGCAGGCTCTCCAGCACGACGTCGTCCGCGCCCGCCACGACGGTGAGGTGCGGGGCGGCGGCGCGGATCTCCAGCACGCGCCGGACGTCGCCGGAGAACTCCTTGACCGCCACCACGTTCTCGATCTGGCCCAGCTCGGCGAGCAGGTCCGGCGTGAGGTCGACCTTGGTGTCGATCGGGTTGTTGTAGACCATGATCGGCAGTCCGGCCTTCGCGACCTCGCGGAAGTGGTGCACGACCTCGCCGCGGTTGGCCCGGTACATGGTGGGCGGCAGGCACAGCACGCCGTCCGCGCCGTCCTCGGCCGCCACCTCGGCCCAGTGGCGGGCCTGGTGCGCGCCGACGCCGTGGACGCCGATGACCGCGATGCCCTTGCCCTTCACCGCGGCGATGGCGGTCCGCGCGACCTCGCGCCGTTCGGCGTCGGTCAGCGACGAGTACTCGCCCAGCGAGCCGTTGGGGCCCACGCCGCGGCAGCCGTTCTCGACGACCCACCGGCAGTGCTCGGCGAACTTGTCGAGGTCGGGGCGCAGCCCCGCCGGTGCCGTCGGGTCTTCGGCGTAGGGGAGCGCGGTGGCGACGATGACGCCGTCGAGGCGTTCGGTCATGACTACTTCTCCTCCGGGAGTGCGGCGAGTTCGCCGAGGGGGATCGGGACCGCGATCACGCGGCGCTGGCCGTCGAACGGGACGCCGGTCAGCTCGGCGGCGTTGCGGGCGCAGAGGCGGCCCTGGCACCGCCCGAGCGCGACCCGGCTGGTGAGCTTGAGCTCGCGCATGGTGGCGGCGTCGGCGATGTCCTGGAACCGGACCTTCTCGCACCGGCACACCGTCGTGTCCGGGGCGAGCCACGTCTTCCAGCCCGGCTGCACGGCGTGCGCCCGGTGCAGGGCCGCGGCGAACAACCGGCCCCTGCGCACGGCTTCCAGTGCTGAACGCGGCGGTTCCCGATGTGCGGCAGCGGCTCCGGCGACGACGCCTTCGGCCTCGGCGAGGTCCGCGCCGCCGATGCCGGTGACCTCGCCGGCCGCGTAGACGTTCTCGACCGACGTCCGCTGGAGCTCGTCGACGTCGAGGAAGTCGTCGGTGCGGCCGGCGTCCGGCACCAGGTCGGTGCGCGGCAGGAAGCCGTAGCCGATGCACACCAGGTCGGCGTGCACGGTGCGGTGGCTGACCGGCCGCCACCGGTCGTCGAGCTTCGCGACCGTGACGCGGTCGCCGTGCTTGGCGACGACGGCGGTCCGGGTTTCCAGGTGCCGCAGCACTTTGCGGTAGCGCGCGAGCTCGGCGATCTTGTGCCGGTTGGCGGCGACGGCCTTCGCCTCGCGCAGCCAGCGGGTGGGGGAGGAGGCCTCGTAGACGCCGACGAGCGTCGCGCCGAGGGCCTGCAACTCGGTGGCGACGGGCAGCAGGAACGGGCCGGTGCCGGCGACGACGACGCGTTCGGCCAGGGTGACGCCCTGCTTGGCGAGCGCCTGGGCGGCGCCCGCGGTGATCACGCCGGGACCGTCCCAGCCGGGGAACGGGAGCGGGCGGTCGTAGGCGCCGGTGGCGATGACCAGCGAGTCGAACGACAGCCGCGCCGGACCGCGCAGGTGGAGCGTGTCCCCCTCCACCAGCCAGGCTTCCGCGTTCTCGAGGTGCGTCACCCCGGCGTGCTCGAACCTGGCCCGCCCGCGCAGGTACTGGCCGCCGGCCGCCGGTTCGGAGTCGACCATCGTGACCTCGGCACCGGCGTCGGCGGCGGTCCTCGCGGCCGCCATCCCGGCCGGTCCCGCTCCCACCACGACGACCCTCACGACGTCGTCCTGATCTCGTCGCCGTCGCGCAGCGGGTGCCGGCACGCGCGGACCTCGGGCACGCCGTTGATCTCCGCGACGCAGCCGAAGCACACGCCGATGCCGCAGAAGAACCTGCCGGGCAACAGCTCCGCGACGTGGGCGACCTCGCGCGGACGGCCGTTGAACGTCACCTTCACACCATCACCTCCGGGCGGTCGACGCGGAACGGGTGGGGATCGACGAGCGGGTCCTCGCCGGTGAGCAGCTGGGCGAGCAGACGGCCGGTCGCGGGCGCCAGGCCGACGCCCGCGCCCTCGTGGCCGGTGGCGTGCCAGAGGCCGGGCGTGCGCGGGTCCTCGCCGATGATCGGCAGGTGGTCGGGGGCGTAGGGGCGGAAGCCGCCGTACGCGCGCATGACCGGCACGTCCGCGAGCATCGGGAACAGCGCGATCGCCCTGCGCGCCAACGCTTTCAGCACCTTGCTCTCGATCGTGCCGTCGAAGCCCTTGCGCTGCCGGCTCGACCCGATCAGCACCGTCCCGGCCTGGGTCGACTCGACGACACCGGACGTCTGGAGGTCCGCGTCGCCGCTCGCGACCGCGCCGACGTAGTCCGCGTCGTAGACCTTGTGCCGGATCCGGCCGGGGATCGGGGTGGTGACCAGCACGACGCCGCGGCGCGGCAGGACGTTGACGCCGAAGCCGCTCGCCCACGGTCCGGTGGCGTTGACGACGGCACCGCAGCTGATCACGCCGTCGGTGGTGGTGACCGACCGTCCGTCCGTCGTGGACACCTCGGCGCGGCGGACCGGGATGCCGCGCAGGAGGGTCCTGGTGGCCTTCACGGGGTTGAGCTGCGCGTCCTGGAGGTAGTGGACGGCCGCGGTGATGGCGGGGTTGAGGTGCGGCTCGTGGGCCAGCGCCTCGGCCGCGGTGATCTCGCAGGCGTCGACGCCCGCGGTGCGCTGGCCCGCGGCGAAGGCCCGCAGGGGTCCGGCGGCGTCGGGGGTCGTGGCGACGACCAGGCCGCCCTTCTCCTCCCACTCGGCGTCCTCGGCCAGCTCCGGCCACAGCTCCCGGCTCGCCCGCGCGAGGTCGAGCTCCGGGCCCGGCTCCTTGTCGCTGACCAGCACGTTGCCCTCACCGGCCGCGCTCGTGCCCGCCGCGGGCCCGTGGCGGTCGACGACGAGCACGTCGAGCCCGCGGGCCTTCAACGCCTGGGCGCACGCGGCCCCGATGATGCCCGCGCCCATGACCACGACGTCCGGGTGCATCGCCACCACCTCCGTTCAATAGAATGAACGTTAGTGCTTCGGGTACTCCAGCACCAGTACCGAGCTGACCTCACCGTCGACCGTCTCGTACAGGTGGGGCAGCGTTCCGGGGAAGCACACGTAGTCGCCCGGCCCGAGCTCGTACGGTTTGTCCGGTGGTCCCACCCGCAGCTTCCCGCTCGTGACCAGCACGTGTTCCCTGCCGGGATGTCCTTCGGTGGTCTGCGTGGCACCGGGCCGGACGCGCTGGTCGTAGATCTCCAGGACCGTGTCGCCGATGTCCATCCGCCGCATGAGCCGCAGGTCGACGGCGTTGCTGGAGAGCACCTCGACGTCCGCCGACCGCACCAGCACGACGTCCGGCGGCGTCCGCTCCGTCACCAGCTCGGACACCGGCACGTCCAAAGCGTTCGACAAACTGAACACGGTCTCGATGGTCGGGTTGCCCGACCCGCTCTCCAGCTGGGACAGCGTGCCCTTGGCGATGGACGACCGCCGCGCGAGCTCCGACAGGGACAACCCGCGCTGCTCCCGGAACGCCCTGATGTTGGCGCCGAGCACCTGACCCGCACTCATAGCCACTGATCGTTGCATAGGCTTGCGCCCATGACTGACTACACGGAGTCGGAGGGCCAGACCCTGCGCACGGCCGTTTTCGGCGCGATGGTGCTGGTGTCCACGGCGGACCCCGGCGCGGTCGACGAGGAGAGCCACGCCGGCATCAGGGCCATGACCCTGCTCTCGGACGACCTCCGCGCCGTCATCGACGCGGCACCACCGACCCTGCCGAGCGGCTCGGCGTCCGATGTGGAGGCGGGCGTCCTGGCGGCGCTGCGCTCCTCCGTGGACATCATCACCGCCCGCGAACCGCGCGACGTGCCGATCTTCCGCGCGGCCGTGGCGGAGATGTGCCGGTCGGTGGCCGGGGCGGACGGCGAGGTGGCGGTGGCGGAGAGGACGATGGTGACGAGGGTGGTCGAGGCGCTCGGCTAGGCGCCGGCTGCCCGCTCGTACTCGGCCAGGAGCGCCTGCAGCCCTCCGGCCACGTCGTCCGGCAACCAGCCCGTCGACAGCATGTCGAGCAACACCTCCGCCGCGGTCGTCGCGGACCGCCTCCGGTGCTCGGGCTCGAACTCGCTCAGACCGAGCCGCGCCGCGGCGACCGCTCCGTCCGCGTCCCCGTCGAAGGCCAGCGTCTCCGCGTGGTCGAGCCGCCGCCACGGCGTCGGCTCGGTGGAGATCACGTACTCGGCGAGCTGCCGCAGCTTGCGGAACTCCTCCAGCGCGGAGTCGCGGGCTCGCTGGTCCTCGGCGAGCAGCACGTCCAGGCGTCGCACGTTCGTCATCGGGTAGAGGTCGTGCTTGTCGATCTGGCTCGCTTTCCAGTACGCGTCCCTGGCCTGGCGGAGGTTCATGACCTGGAGGTCCGTAGTGCGTGCTTTGCGGCGGTGCACGCCGCCGAGGTTGGCGAACGCCTCCGCATCGGAATCGTCGCGGAGCACGGCCTCCTTCAACGACCGCGCTGCCGCGTCCAAGTTGCCGCTGCGGCTCTGAGCGACACCCAGCTCCCGCCACCACTCGGCGCGCTCGGGGTCGATCCTGGTGGCGTCGTCCAGCAGTTCGATGGCCTCCGCCTCCTGTCCCGCCGCGCTGAGCGCTCTGCCGAGCTCGCCCTTCGCGTCGGCGCGAGCGGGGTTGACCTCGATCACCCGCCGCAACAGGTCCGCCTTCTGCCGGTGCGACGTGGCCGTCATCGCCGCGGCGAACAGGTCGTCACCGCGTGCCGCCTTCAGCTCACGGACCTCGTCGCGGAGGGCGTCGAGCTCCTCGCGCTTGACCTCGATGGTGTCGGCGCGCTCGCGCACCGGGCTGTCCACGTGCCCCTGCTGCAGGCCGGTGATGATCACCTCGGTGATGGTCTCCAGCGCCTCCTGCAGGTCGGACGGGTCCTTGCCGTAGGGGACGGCGCGGACGTTGGCCACGTTGAACTTCATGTCCTGGTTGGTGTCCTGGCAGACGAGCACCGTGACGTTGTCCCGCAACGCCCAGCGCACACCCAGCTCCAGGTACACGTTGGGGTTGGCTCCGGTGAGGTCGGCGATGTAGACCTCGGCGTTCTTGGCCTCGGCGAACATCGACGGGTGGATCGCCCCGGAGATCTTCTTGTCCTTCTCGATCACGAGCTCGACGTCGCGGCGCAACCGGTCGGCCACGAGCTTGCGCAGTGGTTCGTAGAGGTGCTTCTTGATCTTGTCGGGCTCGGTCCACGTGCCGGGCCCGCCGAGCATCGTGCCCGGCATCGCCACGAAGATCGTCAGCGGTTTCACGGTCGTCCCTCTCACGGGTCAGGTGGTGCTCGGGCGCGAGGCGAGCCAGGCCGAGTGCTCCTTGCTGATCACCGCTTCGGCCTCGGCGACCGTCGTGGCCCAGTCGCTCTCGGCGGTGAAGGGGAGCTGCCGGTAGATCTGCGCCAGCTCGCTGGCG
>NZ_DASVFL010000005.1:0-8993 GCF_036380075.1 Lentzea sp.
CCGCGGTCGGTGAAGCCCGAGCGGTGCCACACCGGGTCCTCGCGCAGCTCGTCCGGCAGGTCCTCGACCTCCCAGAGCCCGAGCTCCTCGCCCTGGTAGACGTAGACGCCACCGGGCAGCGCGGCCGTGAGCATGATCGCCGCACGGGCCCGGCGCGTGCCCAGTTCGAAGTCCGTGGGGGCGCCGTGCTGGCGGTCCGCGAACGAGAACCCGGTCTTCTCCCGGCCGTAGCGGGTCACGTGCCGGGTGACGTCGTGGTTGGACAGCACCCAGGTCGGCGGCGCGCCGACGGGTTCGTGCGCGGCCAGCGTGCTGTCGACGACCTTCCTGAGCTCCCCGGCGTTCCAGGGGCAGCAGAGGAAGTCGAAGTTGAACGCGCTGTGCATCTCGTCCTGGCGCAGGTACCGGGCGAACCGCTCCGGGTCGGGCAGCCACATCTCGCCGACGAGGATGCGGTCGCCGTCGTACTCGTCGACGATCTGCCGCCACCGCCGGTAGATGTCGTGCACACCGTCCTGGTCGGAGTAGGGGAGGTCGGCGTCGGGCTTGGAGAAGTCCTTGACCAGCCCGTCGGCCACGTCGATGCGGAACCCGTCGACACCCCGGTCGAGCCAGAACCGCAGGATGTCCTCGAACTCGTCGTGGACGACCGGGTTCTCCCAGTTGAAGTCCGGCTGCTCGGCGGCGTAGAGGTGCAGGTACCACCGGCCGTCGTCGAGCTTGCTCCAGGCGGGGCCGCCGAAGCGCGACTGCCAGTCGTTGGGGATTTCCTCGGTGTCGCGGACGTGGAAGCGGTCCCACAAACCGTCCTTGAACCACGGGTGCTGGTCGCTGCAGTGGTTCGGGACGAGGTCGATGATGATCCGGATGCCCAGGCTGTGCGCGTCCGCGATGAGCTTCTCGGCGTCGGCGAGCGACCCGAAGACCGGCTCGACGTCGCGGTAGTCGGCCACGTCGTAGCCGCCGTCGGCGAGCGGGCTCGGGTACCACGGGTTCAGCCAGATCGCGTCGAAGCCGAGGCTCGCGATGTGCTGGAGCTTCGCGCGGAGGCCGGCCAGGTCGCCGATGCCGTCCCCGTTGCCGTCCGCGAAGCTGCGCAGGTAGACCTGGTAGATGGATGCGTTGCGCCACCAACTCATCTGGTGTCCTTTCAGCCTTTCACGCCGCCCGCGGTGAGCCCCGCGAGGATGTGCCGCTGGAACGCCAGGAACAGCGCCACCATCGGCAGGCTCGCCAGCACGAGGCCCGCGAGCAGGAGGTTGATCGGGGTGTCGGGGGCGAAGCGTTGAAGCGCAACGCTGAGCGTCTGCTTCGCCGGGTCGGGGAACACGAGCAACGGCCAGATGAAGTCCTTCCACGCCGCCACGACCGCGAAGATCGACACGACGGCGAGGATGGGCCGGGAGATCGGCAGGACCACTCTGACCAGGGTCGTCCACGTGCTCGCGCCGTCGATCCTGGCGGCCTCCAGCAGCTCTTCGGGGATCTGGTCGAAGAACCGCTTGAGCAGGTAGACGTTGAGCGCGTTCGCCGCGGCGGGCAGCCAGATGCCCGCCGGGTTGTTGAGCAGGCCGAGGTCGGTGAGCGTGAGGTACACCGGCACGAGCACCGCCGTCGACGGCAGCATCAGCGTCGCCAGCATCAGGCCCATGACGACGTTGCCGCCCCACGGCCGCAGCTTGGACAGCGCGTAGGCCGCCGGGACGATCACCGCCATCTGCACGGCCCACGCGCCGATCGCGACGACGAACGTGTTGAGGAAGAACCGGCCGAGGTCCATGTAGTTCCAGGCGTCGACGTACGCGCCCGGTTCCCACGTCTCCGGCAGGATCGTCGGCGGCTGCCGGGCAAGTTCCGCCGGCGGTTTGAACGCGCCGAGCAGCACCCAGACCAGCGGCAGCAGGAACGCCGCCGTGAACAGCACGAGCGTGATCGTCAGAACGGCCCAGTAGACCGGGCCCCGGCCCCTCGTCAGCGTCCTCACGCGTCGGCCTTCCTGGTGAGCTTGAGGTAGAGGAAGGAGAAGACGCCCAGCACCGCGAACAGGATCAGGCTCAGCGCGCTCGCGGTGCCGAAGTCGTTGTAGTAGAAGGCGTACCGGTAGAGCAGGAGCAGCACGGTGACCGTCGACTCCTCCGGTCCGCCGCCGGTCATGATGAACGGCTCGGTGAAGACCTGCATGGTCGCGACGACCTGGAGCAGCAACAGCATCAGGATCACGAACTTGGTCTGCGGGATCGTGACGTGCCAGACCTTCCTGACTATCCCGGCGCCGTCCAGGTCCGCGGCCTCGTACAGCTCGCCGGGGATGGTCTGCAGCGCCGCCAGGTAGATCAGCGTGGCCGCGCCCATGTTCGCCCAGGTGATGACGAGGACGAGGCTGATCATGCTGGTGCTGCTGGAGTCGAGCCACTGACCGGTAGGCAGCCCCAGTCCTCTGAGGACGGAGTTGAACAGGCCGGGTCCCGGGTCGTAGAACCACTTCCACAGCAGGGCCGTGACCACCGGCGGGAGCATGACCGGCAGGTAGACCAGCAGGCGGAAGTAGCCCTTGGCGTGCCGCAGCTCGTTGAGCACGACGGCGGTGACGAACGGGACGCCGAACCCGATGAGCATCGCCAGGACCGTGAAGTAGAAGGTGTTGCGCCACGCCACCCCGAACAGCGGGTCCGCGAAGAGCCGCTCGAAGTTCTCCCAGCCGACCCAGTCGGGGCTCGTGACGAAGTTGACCTGCTGGAAGCTCAGGACCACCCCGCGCACGATCGGGAACCAGGAGAACACCGCGAAGACGACCAGCGCGGCACCCAGGAAGCCGTACGCGGTGACGTGGCGCCGCACCTACTTCACCTGCGCCAGGACGGCGTTGACCTTGGTCTCCGCGTCCTTGAGCAGGGCCGCGTGGTCCGCGTCCTTGTTCGTCAGCACCGCCTGCACGACGCTGTCGAGGATCGCGTAGACCTGCTGCGCCTGCGGCGGTTCGAGCGTGCCCTTGGTCTTCTCGGAACCGTCCACGTAGGCCTGGAAGTTCTGCACCGGCATGGTGGCGTACTTGCCCTTGAGCTCTTCCTGCTTCTTGCGCGGCTCACCGGTCCAGATGTCGGCGATCGGCGGGATGGGCAGGCCGACGGGCTGACCGCGGTCCTTGTAGGTCTGCAGGTTCTGCTCGAGGCGGTCCGGGTTCAGGTACTTCCACTGGATCCACTTGAGCCCGGCCTTGATCTTCTCCGGCGAGGCCTTGGGGTTGATCATGTACCCTTCGCCGCCGAGCAGGGTGCCCTTCTGCTCCGGGATCGCCGCCAGTCCGTAGTCGTCGTACTTGCCCTTGAACTGGTTGACGATCGCGGCGACGTTGTCCGGCGCGGCGAGGTACATGCCGAGCTGGCCCGCACCCATCATGTTCTGCACGTCGCCGATCTCCAGGAGCTGCTTCTCGCCCATGGAGCCGTCGTCCCAGCGCATCTCCTTGAGCCTGCGCAGGACCTCCTTGCCCTTGTCGTTGTTGAAGTCGGCGACGTACTTGTCGCCGTCCTTCTTCGCGACGTCGCCGCCGACGGACTTGACCCACGTGGTGAAGTGCCAGCCGCCCTGGTTGCTCTTGCTGTACTCGGCGAACCCGGTGACGCCGGCGTCCTTGAGCTTCTTGGCGGCCGCGCGCACCTCGTCCCACGTCTTCGGCGGCGAGTTCGGGTCGAGGCCCGCCTTGGTGAAGTTGGTGCGGCTGTAGAGCAGGCCCATCGTGTAGTTGGCGGTGGGCAGGCCGTAGACCTTGCCGTCGACGGTGAAGACGTCCTTGAGCTCCTGCTTGATGTCCCCGTAGTGCGGGACGTCCTTCACGTACTCGGTGAGGTCGGCGGCCTGCTTCCTGGCGATTAGGGCGGCCGGGTCGGTGAAGTAGACGTAGAAGACGTCCTCCAGCTGGCCACCGGCGAGCTTGGCCGAGAACGTCTTCGGGTCCATGAACCCCTCGTGGGGCACGAGGTCGATGTCCGGGTTCGCCTGCTCGAACGCCGCGACGTCCTCGTCGAACACCTTGCGGTCGAACGCCTGGGTCTGCGGCGGCTGGCCGTTGATGTCGACCTGGACCTTGCCGCCCGGCTCGGTCGTGGAACCGCTCCCACAGCCGACGGTGCTTAGCGCCAGGACACCGCCAATCAGCACGGCAGCGGACTTCTTCATGGTGGGGCCGCCCTTCTCGCGAGCGCGTCGATGTGACGGCGACCATAAGTCCCCGTTACATCTGAACGCAATATCCAGACGAAAACTCGCAAGAAGGCGACTGTGCTGTTACCTCGCCGGCGCGCTGGAGGCCCTCACCACCAGTTCGGGTTCGAACAGCAGCTCGTCGGGCGCCACGGCGTTGCCCGAGATCTGGTTGGCCAGCAGCTCCACGGCCGCCCGTCCCATCGCCTCGATCGGCTGGCGCACAGTCGTCAGCGGCGGATCGGTGCAGGTCATGAACGCGGAGTCGTCGTACCCGATGATCGACACGTCCTTCGGCACGTCCAGCCCGGCCCTGCGCACGGCCCTTATCGCACCCAACGCCAACGGGTCGCTCGCGCAGATGATCGCCGTGACGCCGCGCTGCACGAGCTTGGTCGCCGCCGCCTGCCCACCCTCCAGGCTGAACATGGCGTGCTCCACGTCCGCGCCGCCGCACTTGGCGATGGCCTCGAGCTTGCGCTGGCTGGGCACGTGGTCCGGCGGCCCGAGCACGGCCCCGATCCTCTTGTGCCCCAGCGACGTCAGGTGCCCGTACGCCTGCTCGACCGCCACCGCGTCGTCGCACGAGACCCGCGGGAACGCCAGGTCGTCTATGGCGGCGTTGACCAGCACCGCGGGCAGTTTGCGGGACATCATCTGCTGGTAGTGCCCGTGGCTCGCGTCCTTCTGGGCGTACAGCCCGCCGGCGAACACGATGCCGCTGACGTGCTGCTCCAACAGCAGTTCCAGGTATTCCGCCTCCGTCACGCCACCGGCGGTCCTGGTGCACAGGACGGGCGTGAAACCCCTTTGCGCCAGCGCGTTGCCCACGACGTCCGCGAACGCGGGGAAGATCGGGTTCTGCAACTCGGGCAGAACCAGCCCCACGAGCCGCGCCCGTTCCCCCCGCAGTTGCGTCGGCCGCTCGTAACCCAGCACGTCAAGCGCGGTGAGCACGGCACTTCTCGTGGCGTCCGAGACGCCCGGCTTCCCGTTCAGCACCCGGCTGACGGTGGCCTCGCTGACCCCGACCTTGGCCGCGACCTCGGCCAGCCTCCGTTGCGTCATGGCGCAAGTGTACGCAATTTCTTGCGTCCGTTTGCAAGCTGCGCTCACCCGCTCGGCAGGCGCCTTCGGACCGATCGCGTGGTTACGCTCCAACACCCGCTCACTGACGAGGGAGGCGCGATGGACACCGAACCAGGGCCGCCCGTTCCCGCACCGCCGCGCTCGCCTGCCGAACCGGTGGCCGAGGTCGACTGGTTCCGGCGGGCACCGAACGGCGGAACGGTCAACTCCGCGCCTCCCGCCACATCAGCGCCACCCCGTGACCGGGGAGCAGCCACGACCGAACGGTGAGGTCGTCCAGGTCGTCCGCTTTGAGCCACTGCCCCGTCACGGTGTTGGAGCGGAACAGGAACGGCATGATGGAGAACTCGTGCTCCGGTGACTCGCCGACGCCGAGGCCCTGCGCGTCGAAGACGATCTGCTCGACGTACGACGGGTACGGCGGCTGCCAGTAGCAGAAACCCTCGTTGGTGCGCTGGAGCGTGCGCGACCGCAGGCTCAGCCCCCGGATCGCGCTGACCAGGTGGTCGTCGGCGATGGCGCTCAGGTCGCACTCGAAGATCCGCAGGTCGCCGAGGTGGTCGTGGGGGCTCAGCTTCGGCAGCGGCCACATCGGCTCGCGGAAGAACGTCAGGTAGTTCGACCACTGGTCGAAGCGCACCTCGACCGGCGGGATCTGGCTCGGCGCCGCGGACCGCCGGTTGCCCTCGTGGTCCACGTAGTCCACCGCGATCTGCGTCGAGCCGAGCAGGTCGTCCACGGACTCGAGGAACAGCGACGGGTCGGTGATGTAGTAGAGCTCGAACAGGGGATAGCGGCAGGCCGCGGCGATCGTGTCGCGCAGCAGCACGTTGCTGGTGGCGAGGATGACGAAGCGGTCCACCGGGACGTGGTGCCGGAACCGGTAGGTCTGGGTGATCACCAGGTGGTAGGTCGTCGTGTCGATGCCCTGGAGCTGGATCCGCACCGACGTGCTGGTGCTGATCGTGAGGTCCTTGCCGTGCGGGCGCAGTCCGGGGCCGCCCAGCACGCCGGAGATCACGTCCTGGTTCGCGTCGTTGGTGCCGTAGATCGCGGTCAGGAACGCCTGCAGCACGTCACCGGGCGGCAGGTGCTCGACGATGCCGGGACCGGAGATGCGGCTGATCTCGGTGACCAGCCTGCGGTGGAGGAACAGCTCGTAGGCGCCGACCAGGACGCCGACCAGCGCCGGCAACGGCCACAGCACCACCAGTACGTCGTGCAGCAGGTTCCGCGAGGACGGCTGCCAGAGCAGCACCGCGGTCAGGTCCGCTGCCGCGACCAGGAGCAACACCACCGCGACGGCCGGCGCCAGGGTGTGCTTGCGCGCGGCCACCACTCGTCAACCGCCCCCTCACTCCACCGGTTGTCCCTCCATGGTGGGAGCGGGGGCGCGGCAGCGCCAGAGCCATTCGGTTCTCGCCGTACCAGCGGCCGGTCAGCGCCGGCGGTCCCAGATCGGGTTGTCCGACACGCCGACGTACGTGTTCAACGTGGCTTTCGGCTTTCCGTCGTCGCCGGCCAGGTCGTTGTACAGCCCCAGCAGGTGGGTCGTCATGGCGCTCTTCGCGCCCACCTCGTCGTGGCGGCGCAGGAACCAGATGACCTGGTCGTGCTCGTTCGCCGACCGGTTGTGGACTCCCGTGCTCGGGTGCGCGTGCCGCCTGCAGTCCTGCAGGCCGGGCACGAGCGACTGGTACATCTGCTCCAGCAGCTCGTTGTGCGAGGCGCGGACCAGCGCCGAGTGGAACTCCTCGTCCGATTCGGCCACCTCCTGCACGTCCTCGACGAGCGCCCGCTGGTAACGGCGGTTCAGCTTGGCCAGCTCGTCGAGCTCGCCGTCGCCCGCGCGGACCGCGGCCAGGCTCGCGGCCGTGGTCTCCAGCGCGATCCGCACTTCCAGCAGGTCGGTCTGGGAGAACTGCCGGGTGGCGAGCCTGCCCTCCAGGTTCTCCTCGACGGCGGTCAGGTCGGTGCGGCGCACGTACCAGCCCAGGCCGCGGCGCACCTCGACGATGCCCTGCAGCTGCAGTCTCTGCAGCGCCGTGCGCAGCGACGACCGGGCGACGTCCAGTTTGCGGGCCAGTTCCGGCTCGGTGGGGAGGCGGTCGCCCGCCTTGAGGGTGCCGCCGATGATCTGTTCCCGGAGCTTCTGCTCGATCAGCTCGGGGAGGGGACGTCGCGAATCCGGCGAGAGCGACCAGCTCTCGCCGAGATGGGACTCGTCGGCGGGCATTGATCCAGCGTAAAGCCTGGGCGGTCTGGTTGCAACTTGTCTGGCAACCAGGCAACGGTTGACAGACAACCTACAGCGCGCGACCCTAGGAGCATGGCGACACGCCTGGGACCGCCCACACCCGGGAGCTCGTGCTCGCCTAGTCGGGAGGAAACGAGATGTCCGCAGGGAGCTCACTCGGAATAGCCGCCGCCGTCGCAGTCGCCGTCACCGCGATCGGGTGGCGGACCGTTCTCACGATGGTCGCCGTCTCGGTCGTCGCGCTCGCCGTCGTCGGCTTCGTGAACGTCACCAGCATCATGTTCGGCTGATGAGCCGAAACCGCTGATGAACAGCAATCCCGTTGCCCGGACCGCGAAACCGCGGTCCGGGCGGCGGTCTTTTCCGGCCTGTCCACCAGCGCTGAGGGGCGTCGCTTCGGTAGGGTCGTCGGTCATCACTCAGCGTCGGGGGACGTCGAACGAGGTCAAATCGGTGATGAGCTCACCCACGGCGAGCGCGCACGTGTTGCACGCCGCGATCGCGCCCGCGGAAGTGCTGGTCGACGAGCGGCGGGCGCTGTACCGCCTCGCGGTCAGCCTGTTCGCTCCCGGCACGCAGTTGTCGGACAACCTCCTGGACCACCCGATCGTCCGCTACGAGATCGGCAGGGCTCTCGCCGGAAAGGGCGAGCTCGACCTGGAGGCCGTCCATCGCGTCGCGGCCATGCACGTGCGCGACGCCGGGCTCCCGGTCGCCGCGGACCCGCGGGCGGCCGACCTGATCGAGGCGCCCCTGCGGATCATCGCGCCGCCCGGTGCGTCCCCGGCGCCGCTGACCGAGGCCGACGGCGAGCGGTTCGAGGAGGCGATGGCGGTCGTGGCTGACGGCGTCCGACTGCTGCGCACGTTGGCACCGGAGACAGCCGACGACCTGCTCGCGCACGTGTCGATGCTCGCCATCCTGAACAAGGACACCTCGGGTGGCGTGGTGTCGGCGTCGTCGAGGTACGTCCCGGGCATCGTGCTGATCGACGAGCCGTCCACGCCGATGGAGGTCGCCGAGGCGCTGGTCCACGAGGGTGCGCACGAGAAGTTCTTCGAGCTCGCGATCACGAAGGAGTTCCTCGACGCCCACGCCGAGGACGTGGACTTCTTCGAGACGTCCTGGTCGCACGCGCGATGGCCGCTGGAGCAGACCTTCGCCGCCTGGCACGCCTACAGCTGCCTCGCCCAGTTCGCCGAACTGCGCGGTGACGAGCCGCTCGGGCCGGACTCCCTGCTGCCCAGGGCGCGGGAGCGGGCCGACGAGATCGGGCGGTGGCTGACCTCGCACGAGGATGACCTGCGACCGGACGCGCGCTGGCTGCTGGGCGCGCTCACCGGACGGCAGACCGGCGCCGACCCCGTCGGCCTCCACCGCGGCACGCCGATCGGCCACCACGTCAGCTTCCGCGTGCTGCCCGACATCCGGTTCGAGCGGTCGGCCA
>NZ_DASVFL010000006.1:0-12088 GCF_036380075.1 Lentzea sp.
TTGCCCTCGCCGCGTTCACCGGCCGCTTCGACCATGCCCTGGATCTGGACCGCGAGCAGGTGCGCGAGCTGGTCGTGGGACGCGGGAGCCAGGTCCCACTCGGCGAAGCACAGCCGACGCGCCCAGGGGCGGACCCTGGCCAGGGTTGCGCGCAGTTCGTCGAGCGAGGCGAAGTACCACGAACACTGGGACAGCACGACGTGGTCGAACGTGTCGTCCGGAAACGTCTCGGTGAGCACGTCGAAACCGAAGCGCAGGTCGATGCGTTCACCGAACGGGGTCGCGCGCAGGAACTCGGCGGACTCGGCGAGCGTGACCGGGGCGCCGTAAGCCGGGTCGGCGATGTCGACACCGACGACGTGGCCGTGCTCGCCGACCGCGGCGGCCAGCACGGCGGTCATGTCTCCCTGCCCGCATCCGATCTCCAGCACGCGGTCACCCGGCTGGACGTCCCAGCCCTCCACGAGCCCGGCGCGGAAACGAGTCTGCACGAGCTGGACGTCAGGATGAGCGACACCGGTGGCCATGGCACGCGCGACCGCCGCCACATCAATCCTGTTCACAGTCCTCCCAGCAACGAGCCCGACCAGCGATTTCCGCACGATAGCGTGAACCAGGTCCCACGCGAACGTGATCAAGGATCTAGCAGCGCCTGCTGCGTGACGGGAAGCACCACGCTGACCGGGTCTCGGTCGGGACGCATCCCGCGCCAGGCCGGGTGCCGCAACCGTCCGTCCGACGTCCACTGACGGAACTCCACCTCGCCCACCAGCCTCGGTTCCACCCAACAAGCATCACGCGCATGCTCGCGCGGCACCTCGAGACCGAACGGGCTGGCGGACCGCCCCAGCTTCTCCAGCTGCCGTTGCAGGTCGACCAGCACCGTCTGGCTGAAACCCGTGCCCACGTGACCGACGTACACCAGCCGGCCCTGCCCGTCATGAGCACCGAGGAGCAACGAGCCGATCCTGCCCGCGCGGTTGCCCTGCCCGACCCGCCATCCCCCGATGACGACCTCCTGCGTGTAGCGGAACGGCGTTTTCACCCAGGCAGGTGACCGCCGGCCAGGCTCGTACCGCGACTTGACCCGCTTCGAGACGATCCCCTCGAACCCGTACTGGCTCGCCACCCGCAGCACGTCCACCGGCTCGGTGTCCACAAAGGTCGGTGGTACCTGCACGGCGTGGTTGCCCGGCAGCGCGAGCTCGACGAGCATCGCCCGCCGCACGTCGTACGGCACCGACAACAACGACCGGTCGTCCAAGTGCAACAGGTCGAACACGAAGTAGGCGATCCGCGGCCTGGTGCGACGCAGCTCGCGCACGCCGGAGGCCTTGTTCCGCTGCTGCAGCAGCCCGAAGTTCGGCCGGCCCTCGTCATCGAGCGCGACGATCTCACCGTCGAGCACCGCCGTCCGATGGCGCAGCAGTTCCGGCAGCACCTCCAGCTCGGGGAACCGCTCCATGAAGTCCAGGTCGTTGCGGCTGACCAGACGGATGCCGCGGCCCTGGCAGTGCGCCACACCGCGGTAGCCGTCCCACTTGAACTCCACCGCCCAGCCGTCATCGACCGGCACCTCGCCCGCGGTCGCGAGCATCGGCCGGATCACGTCGAGCGGTTCGCTCGCGGGCACGGCACTGGTCACCCGGCCACCTCCCTGAACGCGGCCCCACCGGTCATGGTCAGGGAGGACTGCTCGGATCGCACGTCGGGACGTCAGCAGATCGATGCCCGCGGACCGTTCAGACAGCGGCTCCTAGACGACTGGTCTACTAGCTGCTACGGTCGTTCCCATGCCGCCCGCCACACGCAGCACTGACACCCGTCAGAGCATCCTCGACACCGCTCAGCGGATCATGGCCCACAAGGGCTACTCCGCGGTCGGCCTGAACGAGGTGCTCACCGAGGCCGGCGTGCCGAAGGGCTCCTTCTACCACTTCTTCGCGTCGAAGGACGCTTTCGGCGAAGCGATGCTGAAGAGCTACTTCGCGGACTACGTCACGGACATGGACGGCGTCCTGACGCGGTCCGGCCAGTCGGCCGCCGAACGTCTGCTCGCGTACTGGCAGCAGTGGCGGCAGACGCAGAGCGTGGACGACTGCCAGGGCAAGTGCCTCGCCGTGAAGCTCGGCGCGGAGGTGGCCGACCTGTCGGAACCGATGCGCCTCGCCCTGAAGGCGGGCACCGACGCGATCGTCGACCGCCTGGAGCGGACGATCACCGCCGGACTCGAGGACGGCTCCCTGTCGATCGACGGTGAGCCCCGCCCCCTGGCGCAGGCCCTGTACGACATGTGGCTCGGCGCCAGCGTCATGGCGAAGATCCACCGCGACCTCTCGCCACTGGACGCCACGATGACGGTGACCCGCCAGCTCCTGCACCTGTAGGGCTTCCTGGATCCCGGAAGCCCTCGACAGCCGCGTGACCAGCACTAGTAGACCGGTCTAGTAAATGGAGGAAGTCATGAAGGTTCTCGTCGTTCTCACCTCGCACGACGAACTGGGGAACACCGGGCTCAAGACCGGGTTCTGGCTCGAAGAGCTCGCCGCCCCGTACTACCGCTTCAAGGACGCCGGCTGGGAGGTCGTGCTCGCCTCCCCCGCGGGAGGACAGCCGCCGCTGGACCCGAAGAGCAACGAGCCCGGCTCCCAGACCGACGAGACCCGGCGCTTCGAGTCCGACGAGGAAGCCCGGAAGGCCTTGGCGAACACCGTGCGCCTGGACTCGGTGTCGGCCGCCGACTTCGACACCGTGTTCTACCCCGGCGGCCACGGCCCGCTCTGGGACCTGGCCGAGGACACCGACTCCGTGCGGGTGATCGAAACGACCCTGCGCTCGGGCAAGCCGCTGGCTCTCGTGTGCCACGCCCCCGGCGTGCTGCGCCACGCGGTCAACGAGGACGGCACGCCGCTGGTGCGCGGCAAGCAGGTCACAGGGTTCGCCAACTCCGAGGAGGAGGGCGTCCAGCTCACCGACGTCGTACCCTTCCTGGTCGAGGACGAGCTCAAGAGCCTCGGCGGCGTCTACTCCAAGACCGACGACTGGAATCCTCATGTCGTGCGGGACGGGCTGCTGATCACCGGGCAGAACCCGGCCTCCTCCGCTCCGGCGGCCGACGCCCTCATCGAGTCGGTCAAGGCCGGCCGGGCGTAGCAGCCTGCCGCGTTGGGCCCGCACAAGTATCCGTAGCCGCTGCGCTCGTCGAGGGCTCGACCGGCGTTCTCGCCGCCGTTGCGAACGTGGCGCGGACGGGACCGGTTGGGCCAGACTGCTCCGGTGGTTTCCGAATACGTTCAGAGCGACCAGTTCCGCGGTGCTCGCATCCACCTGTCGAATCTCACGGGCCTGGAGATCCGCGATTGCGAGGTGGACAACCTGAAGATCGTCGACAGCTACGGCAGCGACGTCTACCTCGGTGGCTCCTTCGAGCGCCTCGTCGTCAACGACGTCGACGTGACCGCCTACGTCGAGGCCGAGCTCGACCGCCGGCACCCCGCGCGGGTGCTGGCGCGGGAGGCGGCGTCCCCGGAGGACTACCAGGCTGCGTGGGACGCCATCGAGACGCTGTGGGACGCGACGCTCGACCGGGCGAGGAAGTTGCCCGAAGCCACACTGCACGAGCAGGTCGACGGCGAGTGGTCGCTGGTCGAGACACAACGGCATCTGCTGTTCGCCGGCGATGCCTGGCTCGGCAACGCCGTGCTCGAGGAAGAAGCGGCCTACCACCCGTTGGGCTTGCCCGCCGGGGGGACGCCACCCGACGCCGCGGCGAGGCTCGGCCTCACCCTTGACGCCGTCCCGACGCTGGACGAGGTGCTCGCGCCGCGGCTGGCCCGCATGGCCGCGATGCGGCGTGTCGTCGACGGGCTCACCGCGGCCGAGCTGGACCGGGTGTGCGGTCGCAAGCCGGCGGACATGTATCCCGAACAGGAGTACGTCGTGCGCCGCTGCCTCAAGGTGGTGCTGAAGGAAGAAGCCGAGCACCACCGTTACGCGGTGCGCGACCTCGCAGTGCTCGAAGGTGCGGCTGAGCCGCAGTAGCCGCCGGGCGGTTTCCCCGCCGAGCAACGACTCGGTCGCGATCCGGACCAGCTTTACTGCTTTACTATGTTCCTAGTAAAGCAGTGAGGAGCTGCCGTGTTCGTCTTCCGGCTCGACACCCACTCCGGCGTGCCGCCGTACCTGCAGCTCGTCCAGCAGGTCCGCCAGGCGGTGCTGCTGGGCTTCCTCCAGCCCGGTGACCGCCTCCCGCTCATCCGCGAGGTGGTCGAGGACCTGGCGATCAACCCCAACACCGTCGCCAAGGCCTATCGGCAGATGGAACAGGAGAACCTCGTCACCGGCCGGCCCGGCCAGGGCACGTTCGTCGACGAGCAGCAGTCGGCCGCGGTGCCGGCGTCGACGTACACGTCGCTGCACCGCGGCCTGGCGACGTGGCTGCGGCGCGCCTACGCGGCCGGGCTCGACGAGCAGGCGGTCAACGCGCTGTTCGCTTCCGTGCACCAGCAGACGCGGAACGAGGGCGTCGCGTGACGGCGGACGGGTTCGCGTTGCGCACCGACGGGGTGGGCAAGCGGTACCGGAAGGGCTGGGCGTTGCGTGACTGCACGCTGGACCTGCCGGTCGGTGGGGTGATCGCCCTGGTCGGGCCCAACGGTGCGGGCAAGACCACGTTGTTGCGGCTGGCCGTCGGGTTGCTGGCGCCGAGCACCGGCACCGTGGAGGTACTTGGTCACGACGTCACGGCCAGCACCCCGCACACGTTGTCCCGCATCGGGTTCCTGGCCCAGGACCACCCGCTCTACAAGCGTTTCACCGTCGCCGAGATGCTGCGGTTCGGCCGGGCCTGCAACCTGCGGTTCGACCAGGGGCTCGCCGAGCGCCGACTGGCGAAGCTCGGCATCCCGCTCGACCGCCGGACCGGCACGCTGTCCGGTGGGCAGCAGGCCCAGGTCGCGCTGGCGCTGGCGTTGGCGAAGCGGCCGGACCTGCTCGTCCTGGACGAACCGGTGGCCAGCCTGGACCCGTTGGCGCGGCACGAGTTCATGCAGGTCCTCATGGGCGCGGTGGCCGAGGACGGGGTGACCGTCCTGTTCTCCTCGCACGTCGTGCACGAACTGGAGCGCGTCTGCGACCACCTGGTCGTGCTCGACCACGGCCGGGTCACGCTCACCGGGGACATCGACACCCTCCTGACCGAGCACCGGCTGCTCGTCGGCCCGCGCACGGCCACCGATCCCGATCTGGGCGGCGCCGTCGTGGAAGCCGTCCACAGCGACCGGCACACGACCCTGCTGGTCCGCGACGGCGGACTCCCGGCCGCGCCGGGCTGGCAGGCCCAGCAGGTCTCGCTGGAGGACCTGGTGCTCGCCTACCTGCGCCGGCCGTCCGAGCTCACGCCGGTGAGTGCGGCATGACGTGGTTGATCTGGCGCCAGCACCGGACCGAGGTCTGCGTCCTGGGTCTGCTCGTCGGCGTGTTCGGCATCGCCCTGCTCGTGCTCGGAAGCCAGGCACACGGCCTGTTTCCCGGCGGTGTCACGACGTGTGCGGGAGAGGCCCGTTTCGACGACGCCTGCGCGGCGGCCTTCCGCCGGCTCGACGACGAGTACGGGTTCGTCGAGAACCTCCTGGCGGCCTTCTACCTGGTTCCCGTCGTCGTCGGCGCGTTCCTCGGCGCGCCGCTGCTCGCGCGGGAACTGGAGGACGGCACCTGGCAGCTCGCCTGGACGCAGGCCGTGCCCCGGATGCGGTGGCTGGCGGCCAAGCTCACGGCGCTGGCCGGCGTCACCGTCTTGCTCACCGGGCTGTTCACCGCGGTGCTCACGTGGTTCCGCGAGCCCTTCGACGTGTGGGAGGGGCGGTTCCAGTACGACGCCTTCGACCTCCAAGGGCTCGTTCCGGTGGCGTACGCGCTGTTCGCGTTCGCTGTCGCCACCGCCGCCGGGGCGGTTCTGCGGCGCAGTCTGCCCGCGTTCGGCGTCGCGTTCGGGACGTTCCTCGCCGCACGTATGGGAATCGCGCTGCTGGCGCGCCCCGCGTACGCCACGCCGCTCACCACCGTGGAACCCGTCCCCGCGTCGAAGGCTCAGGCCGGGCACGTGCCGGGTGTCGCCGACTGGACGATCGACCGCGGCTACGCCGACGCCGCCGGACGCGGGCTGAGCTCGGCCGAGTACTCCGAACTGGAGGCCGCCGCCGACCGGGCCGGCACCGACCTCCCCCGGTTCCTGCACGACCAAGGCGTCCAACGGGTCGAGGTCTACCACCCGGCCGACCGGTTCTGGACGTTCCAGTTCATCGAGACGGCACTGTTCGTCGGCGTCGCGGCGATTTTGCTCGGTGTCGTGGTGTGGCGGATCCGGCGCCGCATGATCTGACGATGACTGGTTTTGGTCAACACTGAAGCTATGAAGAGCAATGGGCGCAGCGGTCGAGCTCGTCCTCGACGAACGCGGGCCTCGCGAGCGTGATCGCCGGGATGATCGTCACGAGGATGACGGCGAGCAGGAACAGCAGCGGCAGAGTCCACCCGCCGCTCACGTCGCGCAGCAGCCCGACGAGGAACGGACCGAGCGCGCCCAGCGCATACGCGACGCCCTGGGCGAAACCGCTCAGCGCCACGGTGCCGCCGGGCGTTCTGGTGCGGTCGTTGATGAGCACGAGGCAGATCGGGAAGAGGATCGACCCGGAGCCGATCAGCAGCACCCAGAGCAGCGTGAGGGTCGCGGGGACGAACAGCAGCCCGAGATAGCCGAGCACGAAGCACGCGATGCCGGTCGCGACCAGCCGGCCGACGTTGCGCAGCCGTGCGACGAGCAGGGGCACGACGAGTGCGCCGGGCACGCTGATGAGGCCGGTGACGGCGAGCAGCACACCGGCCTCGGTCGGCGTCGAGCCGGCGACGTCGCCGAGGATCTCGGGCAGCCAGGCGAAAGCCGCGTAGGTGCAGATGGTGCTGGTGGAGAACAGGACGGTGATCGACAGGGCGACGCGTGACCGCCACAGCCGCGTGACGGCGGCGGACGGCGGGGGCTCGACGGCGGCGTCGTCCGTGAACTGCCGGCGGCGGTCCCGCACGATGACGGCGATCCACGGGACGAGGGCGACCACCGAGGTCGCCGACCACATGCCGAGCGCGAACCGCCAGCCCAGCTGTTCGGCGACCGGGGCGACGACCGCGGCGGGCACGGCCGTGCTCACGCCCACGATGCAGCCGTAGACGGCGGTCAGCAGCGCCACCCTGTCCGGGAAGTAGCGGCGGACGATCGGTGGCAGCAGCACGTTGCCGATGCCCGTACCGGCGAGCGCGACGACACTGCCGACGAGCAGCATCGCGAAGTTCGGGGCGAACGCGCGCACGAGATGGCCGAGGGTCAGCAGGAGCAGCGCGACGACGATGCCGCCGTCGAGACCGATCCCGCGGGCGACGTACGGCGCGATGAACCCGAACACGGCCAGCAGGATCGGCGGCAACGTGCCGAGCAGTCCGACGCCGACGTTCGACATCGGGATGTCCACCCGGATGGCACCGATGACGGGCGACACCGCCGCGACCGCCTGGCGCAGGGTGAGTGCGACGAGCGCGATGCCCAGCAACGCGGCCACGCGTCCTGCCCACAACGGACGGTGGCGGCGCTCGGACATCCTCCGACCCTAGGGTGTCGAAGCGGCTCCCCCGGGAGGGGGATGGATCATCCCGTCAGAGCGACACCTGCCGCGGACGTGGCGAAGAGGCCGTCGAACACCCGGACGCGGTCGAAGGACAGGGCGTACTCGCGGGCCCGGTCCGCCATGAGGTTCCGTTCCCCGGCGGACAGGTCGAGCACCACCCGGTCGATCGCGGCGGCGATGTCCGCGGCGTTCCCGGCCTCGACGAGGACGGCCGTCTCCCCCACCGCCTCGCCGACACCGCCGGTGGTGGTCGTGATCACCGGTCCGCCGCCGGCGAGCATCTTCTCGGTCAGCGCGATGCCGAACGTCTCGACGAAGTCCGGTTCGGGCTTGGTCGGCAACGCGTACGCGGCGCAGCCGTTCATCAGCAGCGGCTTCTCCTCGTCCTCCACGTCGGTGAGGTAGACGACCCGGTCGTCGTGCCGGGTGATCGCCCGGAGGTGCTCCAGTTCGGGGCCGTTGCCGGCGACCACGAGCTTCAGCCGCGACCGGGCCCGGCACTGGGCGAACGCGTCCACCAGGTCGTAGACGCCCTTGGCGCGGGTCACCCGGGACAGGAACAGCACGTACCCGTCGCGTTCCAGGCCGCGCCGCTTCAGGGCGGCGTCCACGAGCGCCGGGTCGAGGTCGAGGTACGCCGAGGTGTCGACCGGCGGGTAGCTGACGGTCAACCGGCGCACGCACTGGCGCGCGAACCGGGTGCCGCAGTGCGCGTCGACGGCCTCCGCGCAGGCGATGATCTCCTGCCTGGTGTACTCCGACACCGCGACCACCTGGTCGTTGGCGAGGAACCGGGTGAACAGCACCACGGCCGCCCCGAACCGCTCCTCGCGCAGGCACGAGCGGATCACGTTGGTGACGTCCGAGCCGACCGCCTTCGCGATGGTGTGGACGTCCGGCGCGTACCCGGCCGCGCGGGCCGCGTCGACGGCGTCGCGGACCACCGCGTCGTGCGGAGCGAGGTACATCGACACGCACGTGGTGGGGACCGGTTCGGCGAGCAGCTCGACCAGCCGTCCCGTCAGCCCGGCGAGGTACCGGCCGTCGGGCACGCGGTAGTCGCCCACGGGTTCCGGCCGCTCGACGGTGATGCCCTCGCTGTAGGGCAGGATCCCCTCCAGCGGTTTGAGCGGCAGGCCCGCGGCCTGCAGCACGGGGATCGGCCACGTCAGCAGCCGGACGTCGTCGAAGCCGCGGGTGAGCGCGACCTCGGCGAGGTTGCGGGCCTCCCCCGAGTGGCCGCAGATGACCGGGTCGGCTCGGACCACGATGACAAGACGGCGGCGTGGCCTGGTCATGGGCGAGCCCCCTTTCCGAGCGGGTCGGACACGGATGGCGGCAGGATCTTGCGTCCCCAGTCCGAAGGCTGCGGGCCGAGCTCGAGCAGCAGACGGCCACCGGCGTGGACGTCGGACGCGCGCAGGTGCGCCGCCTCCAGCGGCTTGCCGTTCAGCTGGGCGGACTGCACGTACTGCGGTGGCGGGTCCGCTTCCAGCCCGTCGGAGCTGATGGACGTCTCGCGGTGCCCGCGTGTCTCGATGACGAAGTCGCGGTCCCCGAGGTGCAGGGTGGCGCGGCTGAAGGCGGGCGCGTTGACGAGGAACAGGTTCTGCCCGGCGACCGGGAACAGGCCGAGCGAGGCCCACACGTACCAGGAGCTCAGCCCGCCGGAGTCGTCGTTGCCCGGCAGGCCGCCGCGCCCGGTGCCGAACTGCCAGGTCAGTGCCGCGTGCACGACCTCGGCAGTGCGGTCCGGCCGGCCCGCGTAGTGGTAGGACCACGGCGCTTCCATGTCCGGCTCGTTGTTCAGCCCCTCGAACCGGTTGAGCAGGTAGCCGGCCGCCATCTCCGCCGGGCTCGGCCGCTTCCCCGGCTGCATCACGCGCGGGGCGCCGTAGCCGAAGAACGCGTCGAGCGTGCTGACGAAGGCGTCGTTCCCGCCGACCATCGCGATTCTCGAGGCCATGTCGTGCAGCAGCCGGAACGAGTAGTTCCACTTGCCGCCCTCGTAGAACGACGAGTCGAGGAGCAGGCCGGTCTCCGGGTCGAACGCGTTGGACCACAGGCGGCTGCGCGCGTCGAGGTCGTCGGCGAGCTGCACGTCGTTCAGCGACCGGGCGACGCCCGCGGTGCAGTGGCAGGCGTAGGCGAGGTCGAGCGTGTGCGAGATCGGGTGCACGACGCCGTGCTCGTAGAACTCCTCGCCGTACATGCGGCGCAGGTCGTCGTGCATGTGCACCAGCGCCCAGGTCCAGTCCAGGTCGCCGATGCCCAGGGCGTGCGCGTCGGCGAGCGCGGTGTGCACGAGCGCGCTCGCCTGCCGGAAGAACCTGTCCGCGCCGCGGGCCATCCGGTACCCGATGGGGAAGTTGCCCTCCTCCTCGCAGACCCGGATCAGCGACTCCAGCAGGTCGACCGCCCGGTCAGGGCACAGCGCCATGAGCAACGGCAGCTGGGTCTTGTAGATGTCCCACATCGTGCAGATGTCGAACACGAAAGGCCCGGACGACGGCCAGAACGGGCTCTCGTCGTCGGCGAAGCACGGCTTGGTCAGCGAGTGGTAGAGCGCCGTGGCGAAGACCTGCCGCCGTGCGGGCGACCCGCCCTCGACCTCCACCCGCCCCACGTGGTCGCGCCACCGTTGCGCGGTGTTCGCCCGGACGACGTCGAACGCCGTCGCCCCGCTGCCGCATTCGCGGTACAGGTTCTCCCGCGCCTGCTCACACCCGCGCAGGGAGAAGCCGATCTGGATCTCGACGCTCTGCCCGGCGGTGGTGGGGCCCATGAAGAGCATCCCGAACGGGCGCAGCGTGGTCTGCCTGATGCGGTCGAAGTCGAGTCGCGTGCCGCCCTCGATCAGCCGGCGGTCGTGCCACAGCATCTGCCGCCAGCCAGGGCTGTCGACCTTGATGTAGACCGACAGCGGCACGCCTTCGACGACCACCGTTCCCTGGGCGCAGCCGTTGCCGAGGCTCTCCACGTGCGCGCGCAGCGGCACCGTGCGGCCGAGGTCGATGGCGAGCCCGCCGCACGACAGGTCGACGACGAGCCGTGCGCTGCGGTGTTCGGGGAAGACGTAGCGGTGGACGGCGACCTTGGCGCCGACGGTGACCTCGCAGCGGATGCCGGTGTCCAGGGTGGCCGCGTAGTAGCCGGCTTCGGCGGTCTCGTCGTGCAGCGGCCACGCCTCGCCCAGGACGTCCAGCGGCTGCACCATCGGGGTCACGCGCACGTAGTTGTAGTACTTGCGGATGGCGCCGGTGCCGGACTGCTGGAAGTGCGTGAACCCGGACGCCTGCAGCCGGTCGAACAGCTCCTCCGGCTGGCCCTCGGTGTTCTTCGCGTAGAGGCCGTACCCGGTCGGGTAGGCACCGGAGTAGGCGCAGGCGGACACCATGCCGAGCGGGGACGTCGCGCCGGGGTGCGTGTTGCCGACCTGCGCTTTCGGCCACCACCAGGTGGCCGCCAGCCCCTGCGCCGCGGGCAGTGAGGTGGCAGCCGTTCCGATGAATGGATCAATTTCTTCGAAGATGACCAGACGGTAGGTCAGCGCGGTACCACGTTGGTTTCCACGACATGAACAAGTGGGGCGGCCGCCGGGAGGCGTGCGGGCTCACTCGGCGTCGGCCTTGTGCTGCGAGTGCAGATGGGTGCGTTGCCCGTCGTGGTCGAGGATGACGAGGACCTCCGCCGCGTCGCCGTAGGCCCGGAGCGCGTGCGGGATCATCGTGGAGAACTCGGCGGCCTGACCGGTCTCGACGCGGATGACGCGCTCGCCGAGGACCAGCGCGACGGTTCCCGACAGCACGGTGAACCACTCGCGGCCGGGGTGGACGCCGAGCTGGGCGCCTCCCGGTCCGTGGGGCTGTTCGGTGATGCGCATCTTGGCGACGGCGACGCCACCGGGCGCCGACCCGCGGCTGAGCAGCCACGTGGTCAGTCCGCGCCCCTCGTCGCGTTCGGGCCGGATCACGACGTCCTCGTCGTTGATGCTCTCCACGAGCTGGTCGATCGTGGTTCCCAGCGCTCCCGCCAGCGCGCTCAGCTGGTCGAGGCTGATGCGCTGGCGGCCGGTCTCGATGCGGCTGAGCCCGGACGGGCTGAGGTTCGCGCGTTCGGCGAGGTTGTCCAGCGACCACCCCTTCGCCAGGCGCAGACTGCGGATACGCATGCGGACGATGTTGTCCAGGTCACCTTCTTGCGTCACGTGCAAGACTATATGCGACAGATGCAAGGAACTTCTACCGTCGAGGTGTGACCACAGGAAGCAACACCTCTCACGCCCACGCCGGAGCCGACGCCGTCGCGATGGCCGAACTGCTGGAGCTGGACGCCGATGTCCTGCACGCGCACCTCACCGGACTGGTGGGCTGGCTGGCCGAGCTGTCCGACGCCGAGCCCCGCCGCATCGTCGA
>NZ_DASVFL010000007.1:0-6567 GCF_036380075.1 Lentzea sp.
CCGGACTCGGCGAAGACCTCCTCGGCCGCGGCCAGCACCCGGTCCCGGTTCGCCCGCGCGTCGCTCCGCATGCCGCCATCTTCGCCGTTGCCAACCGGAGTATCGACTCCGTATTATCCGGAGTGATGACTCCGGAAATGAGGGACTCCCCGATGACGACCACTCCAGAAGACGTTTTCCGCACCGTGCTCGACGGCGCGTGCAGGCTGCAGAACGGCGACCGCGCGCAGCTCGACGTGCTGGCCGGGTACTACGCCGAGGTCACCGACGTGCGGCACCCGATGAACCCCGCCGACACCCCGCTGCTCAGTCGCGAGGAGGTCCGGGAACGCTTCGCGGAAGCGGGGTCGAGCGGCCTGACGGGCTTCCGCGTCGAGGACCTGCGCGTCCACCGGACCGGCGACCCCGAGGTGGTCGTCGGCGAGTTCGCCTACCGCGGCGACGGCGGCTGGACCGTGCCGGGCGTCATCGTCGTCCGGGTCCGCGACGGGCTGATCGTCGAGTCGCGGGACTACCTGGACCACGCCGGGTTCGGCCGGGCGGTAAATGATCTGCGCCCGGCCTAGCCGTCATGACACGATCGTGCGATGACTGCCTTCGCGACCCCCGAGGACATCGCCCGCCGCACCGCCGCGGCCACCGAGGCCGCCGTGGCGGCGGGACGTGAGCTCGGCCTGGAGATCACCGAGGGCAGGGTGCTCTACGAGCTGTTCTCCGTCGTGGTGCACCTCGCGCCGTCACCGGTGGTGGCCCGCGTCCCGACCGTCCTGCCGCACACCACCACGCCGGAGAGCCTGCAGAAGCGCCAGCAGCAGGAGCTCGACGTGGCGCAGTGGTTGTACGACCAGGGCACCCCGGTGATCCCGCCGAGCCCGCTGGTGCCCCGCGAACCGGTGCGGCGCAACGGTTTCTCCATCACGTTCTGGCCGTTCACCGACGAGGACAAGAGCAGCGAGCCGGACTACGCCCGCAACTGCGAGCTGACCGCCGACCTGCACCGCGCCCTGCGGGACTACCCCGGCGAGCTCGGGTTCCTGTCGTCGGCGGAGCCGGAGTTCGTGCGGGAGGGCCTCGACCGGCTCGCCGACCTCGTCACGCCCGAGGACCTCGCCAGGGCCAGGCGCGAGTGGGAGGTCCTCGAACCGCTGGTCGGCGACGAGGCCGCGTTCCGCGCCAGGTTCCCGGGCATCGAGCTGCAGCCGATCCACGGCGACTCGCCGCCCGCGAACATCTTCGCGAGCACGAACGGCCCGTTGTTCTCCGACTTCGAGCTGGTCACGCGCGGGCCGGTCGAGTGGGACCTCGGCGGCCTCGGGCTGGAGCTCGAAGCCGCCTACGACCGCGGCGCCCGCGCCAACGGCCTGCGCGAGCTCGACCGGGAGGTGCTCCGGTTCGTCAACGCCGTCGGCGCGATCCGCGTGCTCGCCTACCTGTCGTGCGCGGACCAGCTGCCCGCCATGGTCGACTTCATGAAGCCGTTCATCGACCAGTGGCGGGACACCGACGTCTACGCGTGAGCCGCCGCGCGGTCTCCCAGCCAGGACACGACTTCCTCGGCGGGCAGCGGCTCGCTGAGGAAGTACCCCTGCACCACGTCGCACCCGGCCTCGGCCAGCGCCGTCCAGGTGTCCTGGTCCTCCACGCCCTCCGCCACGGCCTGGAGCCCGAAGTTGCGGGCCAGCGCCACCAGCGCGTGCACGATCGCCGAGTCGCCGGCGTCGGTGCACATGTGCGTGACGAACGACCGGTCGAGCTTCATCTCGTGCACCCGCATGCTGCGCAGGTACGAGATCGACGAGTAGCCGGTGCCGAAGTCGTCTATCGACAGCCGCACGCCCAGCTCGGTGAGGCCGCGCAGCACCTCCACCGCGCGGTCCGGGTCGGAGATGATCGCCGACTCGGTGATCTCCAGCGTCAGCAGCCTGGCGGGCAGGCCGTGGCGCTTGATCAGGTCCGCCACGTCGCCGGGGAACTCGGTGTGGTGCAGGCAGGCCGCGCCCACGTTCACCGACACCGGCACCTCCCAGCCCGCGTCCGACCAGGCGCGGCACTGGCGCAGCGCCGCGTCGATCACGTACCGGGTCAGCGGCTCGATGAGCCCGTTCTCCTCCGCCACCGGGATGAACTCGTCCGGGCGGACCAGGCCGCGCGTCGGGTGCTGCCAGCGGGCCAGTGCCTCGACCCCGCACACCGCGCCCGTGTTCGCCAGCGCCTTGGGCTGGTAGTGCAGGAACAGCTCGCCGCGGTCGATCGCGTGCCGCAGCTCCGTCACGGCGGTCAGGTGCGCCGCACCGCGTTCGTGCAGGCGTGCGTCGTACACGGCCACACCGGACTTCTCGCGCTTGGCCGCGTACATCGCGATGTCCGCGTGCCGCAGCAGTTCGTGGCCGTCGCCGGAGTCCGCCGGGCACAGCGCCACGCCGACGCTGCCCGCGATCTCCAGCTCCAGGCCCTCCAGCGTCACCGGCATCGCCAGCGCCTGCAGGATCTTCTCCGCGACCATGCTCGCGTTGTCGGCCGAGCCGACGCCGGGCAGCAGCACCGCGAACTCGTCGCCGCCCAGCCGCGCCACCAGGTCCGTGTCGCGCACCGCCCACGACAGGCGGTTGGCCACCTGGCGCAGCAGCAGGTCGCCGGTGTGGTGGCCGAGGGAGTCGTTGACCTCCTTGAACCTGTCCAGGTCCACGATCAGCAACGCCAGCGGCTCGTCCTTCTTGCGCGCCTTCTCGACGGCCTGCTCCATCCGCCGCGCGAGCAGCGACCGGTTCGCCAGGCCCGTCAGGGCGTCGTGGTGCGCCTCGTGCTCGTTCTTCGCGGCCTGGCGCAGCAGCTTGCGCCGGTAGCCGAGCAGCACCATGCCGAACAACGCCACCAGGAACCCGTCCACGACGAACGCCACGATCTGCGCCACCCGCAGCTGCGCGTTCTTCTCGTCGGCCGCGCGCAGGTACTCGGTGGTGTCGAGCCAGTTGGCCCCTATCGTCGTCGAGATCTGCCTGCGCAGCGACGAGTGCGCGAGCGAGGCCTGGTCGGCCCGCAGCGGGTCGCCGGTGGCGATCACGCCGCGCAGGGTCTCGGTGGTCTGGTCGTAGAGCGGCAGCAGGCGGCCCGCGACGGCGGCGTCGGACGGCCGGGCGTTGCTGTTGAGCCACTCCAGGTCGGCGCGCGCCGAGCCGACGGAGTTCTCGAGCGGCCTGATGGTCTGCTCCGTCCGCGCCAGCTGGATGTCGTGCAACGCGTTGTCGGCGACGTTGACGTGCTCCAGCACGCGGCTCCACCGCTCGCCGGCATCGTTGAGCTGCCGGACGTACGCGGTCGTGTCCTGCGCGCTGACGCTGCTCCACAACGCCAGTCCCGCCAGGGCCAGCAGCCCGAGCGTCAGCCCCACCGTCGCCACCCGTGCGGTGGCGCGGTTCTCCCCAAAGCTCACCGTGCCTGCTCCAACGGTCGCACCCAGCTCGCCGGATCCTCGACGAAGCTGTCGATCTGCGGCTGGAAGAACTCCCTGCGCGCCTGTTCCGACTCCTGCCGGCGCAGGATCCGGTCGAGGTTCGCGGTGGTCACCGTCAGCCCCGGCGTCTCGATCCAGCCCTCCGGCAGCGCGGCCCCGCCCTTCGCGTGGCGCGCGAGCAACCAGCCTGCCACGGCGCCCTCGAGATAGTGCTCGGGTGAGATCGTCGCCACCATCACGCCGTCCTTCACCGCCCGCAACGTTCTCGGGTCGACCCCGAAGCCGCCCACCAGCCATCTCGCCGACTTCTTCTCCGTCTTCAGGGCGGCGAGGCTGACCCCGTCGCAGTCGCCCGTGCCCACGAACGCGAGGGCGCCGGGGTTCGCCGCGACCAGCCGGCCCCAGGCGTCCCGGTTGGCGTCGTCGTCGCGCTGCGTGTCGAACGGCCCCAGCACCCGCACTCCCGGTAGTTTCTCCGCGAACCGCCCGCGGATCCCGTCGGCCCGGTCGTCGAACCCGGCGAGGCCCGGCGCGGTGTTGCCCAGCACCACCGTCCCGGTGGCGTCCGGGGGCATCCGGCGCATCAACTCGTCAGCCAGCTTTTCGCCGAGCTCGTAGTTGTCGTTACCGATGTGCAGCCCGACCCGCGCGCTCGCGGTGAGCCGCATGTCGACGCCCACCACGGGCACGTCCCGGCTCAGCGCCGCACCGATGGACGGCGCCATCAGCACGGGTTCGGACGTGGCCACGGCGATCCCGTCGCGCGCCGACTCCGCCAGGCCGCCGAACAGCTCGACTTCCTCGTGCCCGTCCTGTCCCGGCGGGCCGGTCACCGTCGCGCCGACACCGCCCACGCGGCCGACGCCCTCGTGGAACCCGCTGGTCATCTCCTGCGCGAACGACGAGCCCGTGCGCTTCACCACGAACCCGACGTGCGGCGGCGCCTCGGACCTCGCGGAGCTTCCGCAGCCCGACAACAGCACCAGTCCCAGCACCAGCGCCGCAGCTCGCATCGATGACCTCGGGCTCGACCGTTCGAGTGATCTCCAGAGCGGCCGAGCCTACCTCTCCCGGTGCCGGACCGGCAGGACGCACCCCCGCCCGGGGAAGCGCTTTCAGGCAGCGGAGGTGGTCAGGCGGGGTCGTAGCCGAGGTTGGGGCGCAACCACTGCTCGACCTCCGCGAGCGGCTTGCCGACCCGTTCGGCGTAGTCCTCGACCTGGTCGCGGCCCAGCCGACCGACGGTGAAGTACTTCGCGTCCGGGTGCTGGAAGATCAGGCCGCTGACGCTCGCCGCCGGGGTCATCGCGAACGACTCGGTCAGCCCGACGCCGATCTCCTCCGCGCCGAGCAGGTCGAACAGCTCGCGCTTCACGGTGTGGTCGGGGCAGGCCGGGTAGCCCAGCGCGGGCCGGATGCCGCGGAACCGCTCTGCGTGCAGGTCGGTGAGCGCGGGGTCGGCGTCCGGCTCGAACCAGTCGCGGCGGGCTCGCAGGTGGATCCACTCGGCGAACGCCTCGGCGAGCCGGTCCGCCAGCGCCTTCACCATGATGGCGCGGTAGTCGTCCTGCTTCGCCTCGTACTTCGCGGCCAGCTCGTCGGCGCCGAGGATCGTCACCGCGAAACCGCCGAGGTGGTCGCCCTCGGGCGCGACGTAGTCCGACAGCGACCGGTTGGGCCGCGACACCTGCTTCTGCGTCTGCTGGCGCAGCATCGGGACCAGGACGCCGTTCCCGAGCCGGATGTCGTCGCCCTCGGAGTGCGCGGGCCAGAACCCGTAGACGCCCCTGGCCGTGAACAGCTCCTTCTCGACGATCTCGTCGAGCAGCGCGTTCGCGTCGTCGAAGAGCTCGCGCGCGACGGGCTGGTCGAGGATCGCGGGGAACTTGCCCTTCAGCTCCCACGCGAGGAACAGGAAGGTCCAGTCGATGAACTCGCGCAGCTCCGCCAGGGACGGCGTCATCGTGCGGGTGCCGGTGAACGCGGGCGTCGGCAGGTCGGTGAAGTCGACCTGCTCCGCGTTCGCCCGCGCGGCCTCCAGCGGCAGCAACGGCAGCTGCTTGCGGTTCTCGTGCTGGTGGCGCAACCGGGCCTGCTCTGCGCGGTTCGTGAGGTTGAGCTCGTGGCCGCGCCGGTCGTCGAGCAGGTCGGACACGACGCCGACGACCCGGGACGCGTCGAGCACGTGCAGGGTCGGCTCGTCGTAGACGGGCGCGATCTTCACGGCCGTGTGCTGGCGGGACGTCGTGGCGCCGCCGATCAGCAGCGGCAGCTTCATGCCGCGCCGCTGCATCTCCTCGGCCACCGAGACCATCTCGTCGAGCGACGGCGTGATCAGCCCGGACAGGCCGATGACGTCGGCGTGCTCCTTGATCGCGGTGTCGAGGATCTTCGCCGCGGGGACCATCACGCCGAGGTCGATCACCTCGTAGTTGTTGCAGCCCAGCACGACGCCGACGATGTTCTTGCCGATGTCGTGCACGTCGCCCTTGACGGTGGCGAGCACGACCTTGCCGTTGCCGCCCGCAGTCGACTTGGGCTCGGCGTCCATGAACGGCTCCAGGTAGGCGACCGCGCGCTTCATCACGCGGGCGCTCTTGACCACCTGGGGCAGGAACATCTTGCCCGCGCCGAACAGGTCGCCGACGACCTTCATGCCGTCCATCAGCGGGCCCTCGATGACGTCGAGCGGCCGCGGCAGCGCCTGGCGGGCCTCCTCGGTGTCGTCCTCGATGAAGTCGACGACGCCGTGCAGGATCGCGTGCTCCAGGCGCTTCGCGACCGGGGCCTCGCGCCACGACAGGTCGACGACGCGCTTCTGGCCGGGGCCCTTGACGGTCTCGGCGTGCGCGACGAGCCGGTCCGTCGCGTCCTCGCGGCGGTTGAAGATGACGTCCTCGACCAGTTCCAGCAGCTCGGGCGCGATGTCCTGGTAGACCACGAGCTGGCCGGCGTTGACGATGCCCATGTCCAGCCCGGCCTTGACGGCGTGGAACAGGAACGCCGAGTGCATGGCCTCGCGGACGACGTCGTTGCCGCGGAAGGAGAACGACAGGTTCGAGATGCCGCCGCTGGTGCGCGCGCCCGGACAGCGCTCCTTGATCAGCGGCAACGCG
>NZ_DASVFL010000008.1:0-15019 GCF_036380075.1 Lentzea sp.
GGCACGCTGTCCGGCGGCGAACGGCAGTGCGTCGCCATCGCCCGCGCCGTGCACTTCGGCGCCAAGGTGCTGATCCTCGACGAACCGACCGCCGCGCTCGGCGTGAAGCAGGCAGGAGTGGTGCTGAAGTACGTGGCCCAGGCGCGTGATCGCGGACTCGGCGTCGTGCTGATCACCCACAACCCGCACCACGCCTACCCGGTGGGCAACCGGTTCCTGCTGCTCAAGCGCGGCCGTGCGCTGGGCAGCTACGAGAAGTCCGACATCGACATCAACGAGCTGACCCGGCAGATGGCCGGCGGTGCCGAGCTGGAGGCGCTGGAGCACGAGCTGCGGGGTGTCGAGGCGTGACGTCGCTGGAAGTGCTGACCGTCGGCCGGGTCGGGGTCGACCTCTACCCCGAGCAGTCCGGGGTGCCGCTCGCCCGGGTCAGCACCTTCGCCAAGTCGCTCGGCGGCACCGCGACCAACGTCGCGGTCGCCGCCGCCCGGCTCGGCCGCCGCGCCGGGGTGCTGACGAAGGTCGGCCCGGACGGGTTCGGCACCTACGTCCGCGAGGCGCTCGAAGGCTTCGGCGTGTCGGCGAAACACGTCGGCACGTCGCCGGATCTGCTGACACCGGTGGTGTTCTGCGAGCTCAACCCGCCCGCCGACCCGCCGCTGCTGTTCTACCGCCTGCCGACCGCGCCGGACCTGACGATCGGCGAGGACGACGTGCCGTGGTCCGTCGTGCGCAATGTCCCGCTGCTGTGGGTGACGGGCACCGGCGTCTCGGCCGAACCGTCCCGGTCGTCGCAGCGGATGATGCTGGCGAACCGGGCCCGAAACGGCCACACCGTGCTGGACCTGGACTACCGGCCGATGTTCTGGCCGGACGTCGAGACCGCGCGCACCGAGATCAGCTGGATGCTCGACCACGTCACGGTCGCCGTGGGCAACCGGACCGAGTGCGAGGTCGCCGTCGGCACGTCCGACCCCGATC
Source organism: Lentzea sp. (assembly GCF_036380075.1). Taxonomy (NCBI): domain Bacteria; kingdom Bacillati; phylum Actinomycetota; class Actinomycetes; order Pseudonocardiales; family Pseudonocardiaceae; genus Lentzea; species Lentzea sp. The sequence goes on from NZ_DASVFL010000008.1 coordinate 982, forward strand.
TCGCCGCCGACCGGTTGCTCGAGCGCGGGATCTCGCTGGCACTGGTCAAGAAGGGCGCCGAGGGCGTCCTCGTGGCCACGCCGGACGGGCGCTGGACCGTCGAGCCGAACCCCGTCGAGGTCGTGTGCGGGCTGGGAGCCGGTGACGCGTTCGGCGGGTCGCTGGTGCACGGCCTGCTCTCCGGCTGGGACCCGGTGAAGACCGCCCGCTACGCCAATGCGGCCGGCGCGATCGTCGCGTCCCGGCTGGCCTGCGCCGACGCCATGCCGAACCAGGAAGAGATCGAGGAAATGCTGTGATCACCGACGGTCAGTGGCGTGAACTGCTGTGGCGGCGGGCCGAGGACCCCGGCTCGATCCGGCGCGCCTACCAGTCGCGCAAGCGGCGCCACTCGTTGCTGAACGGCAAGTCCACGCTGTTCCTGGTCGCCGCGGACCACCCGGCGCGCGGCGCTCTCGGCGTCGGCGGCGACCCGCTGGCGATGGCCGACCGGCGCCAGCTGCTGGCCCGGCTGCTGACGGCGCTGGCGAACCCCGAGGTCGACGGCGTGCTCGGCACGCCGGACGTGATCGAGGACCTGCTGCTGCTGGACGGCCTGAACGAGCGCGTCGTCATCGGCTCCATGAACCGCGGCGGCCTGGCCGGGGCGGACTGGGAGATCGACGACAGGTTCACCGCGTACGACGCGTCGTCCATCGCCACCTTCGGCTTGGACGGCGGCAAGATGCTGCTGCGCCTGGTCGACTCGGACCCCGGCACCATCCCGACGCTGGAGGGCTGCGCACGAGCCGTCACCGAACTGGCCGAGCACGGCCTGATGGCGATGGTCGAACCGTTGCCGTACAAGCGCGACCACAACGGCAAGCTGGTGCTGCAGAAGGATGCCGCGGCGCTGTCGCGTGCTTCCGCCGTGGCCGCCGGTCTCGGCTCCACCTCCGCCTACACCTGGCTGAAGCTGCCCGCGCCGGACGAGCCCGAGGTCGTGCTGGACACCACCGCGCTGCCCGCGCTGGTGCTCGGCGGGGTTCCGTCCGAACGGCCGGAGGACGACCTCGCGTCGTGGGGCCGCTCGTTGCAGCACCCGACCGTGCGCGGCCTGGTCGTCGGACGTGCGCTGCTCTACCCGCCGGACGGCGACGTCGCCGCCGCCGTGGCCGCTGCCGCCGAAATCCTCCGCACCGCGAAGGGGATCACGGAATGACCCTGCACCGTCCACACGGGACGCTCTCGACCGGCTCCGACGTCATTTCGCTGACCCCGGAGGACGCGGGCTGGACGTACACCGGTCTGCGCGTCCTGCGGGTCGAGGCCGGCGGGTCGGTGACGGTCGAGACCGGCGAGTTCGAGGCCTTCGTGCTGCCGCTGGCCGGGTCGCTGTCGGTCGAGGTCGACGGTGAGCGGTTCGAGCTGCGGGGCCGTGACTCCGTCTTCACCCGCGTCACGGACTTCGCCTACGTGCCCAGGGACGCCTCGGTCGCACTGTCCTCTGTGGACGGATGTGAGGTCGCGCTGCCGATGGCCCGCTGCACCAGGCGGCTGTCCCCGAAGTACGGCCCGGCCGACGGCGTTCCCGTCGAGGTGCGCGGCTCCGGCAACGCGACCCGCCAGGTCACCAACTTCGGCGTGCCGGGGGTGTGGGACCACGCGGACAAGCTCAACGCGTGCGAGCTGATCACCCCGGACGGCAACTGGTCGTCGTACCCGCCGCACAAGCACGACGCGTCCGAGCCGTGCGAGGTGGAGAACGAGGAGGTCTACTACTTCCGCGTCGCCGACCGGGACCAGGTCACGCCGTCCCGCACCGGTTTCGGGTTCCACCGCACCTACACCGACGACGGCGAGATCGACGAGGACGTGACGGTCCGGGACGGGGACGTGTTCCTGATCCCGCGCGGCTACCACGGTCCGTGCGTCGCGGCGCCGGGCTACCCGATGTACTACCTGAACGTCCTGGCCGGTCCGGGTGAGGAGCGGTCCATGGCGTTCTGCGACGACCCGGCGCACACCTGGGTCCGCGACAGCTGGGCGGCGCAGGACCTGGACCCGCGCTGCCCCGTGACGACAGCAGAGGGGCGGGTCAAGTGAAGCTCACGACCGCGCAGGCGCTGGTCCGCTGGATGCTCGCGCAGCGGACGGAACTGTTCGACGGCTCGGTCGCGCCGCTGTTCCCCGGCGTGTTCGCGATCTTCGGCCACGGCAACGTGCTCGGCATCGGCAACGCGCTGGAGGAGGTCCGCGACCGGATCCCGGTGTGGCGCGGCCAGAACGAGCAGGGCATGGCGCTGGCCGCCGTCGGCATCTCCAAGGCCTCGCACCGCCGCCAGGTCGGCGTCGCCACCTCGTCGATCGGCCCCGGCGCCCTGAACATGGTCACCGCCGCCGGCGTCGCGCACGCCAACCGACTGCCGTTGTTGCTGCTGCCGGGCGACACCTTCACCGGCCGCGCGCCCGACCCCGTCCTCCAGCAGGTCGAGCACTTCCACGACCCGACCGCGACGGTCAACGACGCGTTCCGCGCGGTCAGCCGCTACTTCGACCGCATCACCCGGCCCGAGCAGCTGCTGTCGACGTTGCCGCAGGTCGCCCGCGTGCTGACGGACCCGGCCGACTGCGGCCCCGTGACGCTGGCCCTGCCGCAGGACGTGCAGGCGGAGTCCTACGACTTCCCCGACGCGCTGTTCGAGCCGGTCGTGCACCGCCCGCTCCGCCAGCGCGCCGACCTGAACGCCCTGTCCGAGGCCGCCGCCGCGATCCGGTCGTCCGCACGGCCGTTGCTGGTGCTGGGCGGCGGCGTCCGCTACTCCGGTGCCGCAGGCCGCGCGTTGCGCTTCGCCGAACAGCACAACATCCCGGTCGTCGAGACCACGGCGGGCCGGACCCTGGTCCCGCACGAGCACCCGCTGCACGGCGGTCCGCTCGGCATCACCGGCTCGACGTCGGCCAACGTCCTGGCGGCCGAGGCCGACGTGGTGATCGCGGTGGGGACCAGGCTGCAGGACTTCACCACGGCCTCCTGGACCGTCTTCTCCCCGGACGTGCGGCTGATCTCGCTGAACGCGGCCCGCTTCGACGCCGTGAAGCACGGCTCGTTCGCCCTGGTTGCCGACGCCGACGAGGGCTTGCGCGAACTGACCGACGTCCTCGGCTCGTGGCAGGCGTCATCGGACTGGTCCGCACGCGCGTCCGCCGAGCGCACGAAGTGGGACGCCCACATCACCTCGCTGCGCGAGCCCGGCGAAGGTCTCCCGACGTACGCGCAGGTGGTCGGCGTCGTGAACGAGGTGAGCGGCCCGACCGACTACGTCATGACCGCGTCCGGCGGCCTGCCGGGCGAGCTGATCGGCGGCTGGCGCGCCACCGGCGAGTCCACGATGGACGTCGAGTACGGCTTCTCCTGCATGGGCTACGAGCTGGCCGGGGCCTGGGGTGCCGCCATCTCGCACACCCAGGGCGTGGTCACGACCCTGCTGGGCGACGGCTCGTACCTGATGCTGAACTCCGAGCTCTTCTCCGCCGCCTTCGCGGGCCACGGCTTCGTGGCTGTCGTCTGCGACAACGACGGCTACGCCGTGATCCACCGCCTGCAGACGGGCCAGGGCGGCGCGGGCTTCAACAACCTCTACCCGGACTGCACCACGGCGCACGCCGAACCCCCGCGCACGGACTTCGCGGCCCACGCGGCGTCGTTGGGCTGCGCGGTCTTCCCGGTCGAGTCGCTGGGCGACCTGGAAGGCGCCTACCGCAAGGCGCGCGAGGCCGCGGTGGCCGAGAAGCGCCCGGCCGTCGTGGTGATCCGCACCCACCCGTCGTCGTGGACCGAGGCCGAGGCGTGGTGGGAGGTGGGCGTGCCGGAGGTGTCGCACCGGCAGGAGATCGCCCAGGCGCGTGACGAAGTGCTCGAAGGAAAGGCCAAGCAGGTCCGCTACCTGGGGTGATCATCCTCGGTCACCGCCCAGTGACTGAGACGACCCCGACGCCGGGAACAACGCGCCCCAGCGCTCCCTTGAAACGGTTAGTTAGGTCTACGAACCGTTTCAAGGGAGCCATGAAGTGAGCCAGCTCTTCTCCCCGCTGACCCTGCGCTCGGTCACGCTGCCCAACCGCATCGCGGTCAGCCCCATGTGCCAGTACTCGGTCACCGAGGAAGACGGCGTGCCGACCAACTGGCACCTCGTCCACCTCGGCTCGCGCGCGGTGGGCGGTGCCGGCCTGGTCATCGCCGAGGCCACCGCCGTCGTGCCGGAAGGGCGGATCAGCGCCCAGGACACCGGCATCTGGAACGACGCGCAGGTCGAGGGCTGGAAGCCCATCACGAAGTTCATCAAGGAGCACGGCGCGGTGCCGGGCATCCAGCTCGCGCACGCCGGGCGCAAGGCGGTCGGCGACTGGGTTCCGGTCGCGCCGACGACCGAGCCGTTCCCCGGCCTCAACACGCCGGAGAAGCTCGAGAGCCACAGCGGGATCGTCAAGCAGTTCGTCGACGGCGCGCTGCGGGCGATCGAGGCCGGCTTCGAGGTGCTGGAGATCCACGCCGCCCACGGCTACCTGCTCCACGAGTTCTACTCGCCGCTCACGAACGAGGGCAGCATCGAGGAACGCATCGCCCCCTCCGTGGAGGTGACCGCGGCCGTGCGGGCAGCGGTCGGCCCCGACGTGCCGGTGTTCGTGAGGATCAGCGGCAGCGACTGGGTCGAAGGTGGCTGGACCGCCGACGACAGCGTTGTGCTGGCACAGGCGCTCAAGGCCGCGGGTGCGGACCTGATCGACGTGTCCAGCGGTGGCAACACCGCGCAGGCGGACATCCCGATCGGGCCCGGCTACCAGGTGCCGCTCGCCGAAGCTGTGCGACGCAAGGCAGACGTGCCCACGGGTGCGGTCGGCCTGATCACCGAGGCGAAGCAGGCCGAACAGGTTGTGACGGACGGAGCCGCTGACCTGGTCCTGCTCGCGCGCGAACTGCTCCGCGACCCGTACTGGCCGCTGCACGCGGCACAGCAGTTGGGTGTGGAGGTCAGGGCGCCGAAGCAGTACGCCAGGGCGTTCTGAAAACGCCCTCAGAGTTCAAGGGCTGGGCGCCGGGGTCACCGGCCGCCCAACCCTTGAACTCCGAAGGCTGAATTCAGCGACGGTAGTCGTCGTAGTCGTCGTACGGGTCGTTGAGTGGCTCGTCGCCACCACTACTCCCGTTCGGCGACCTTTCGTCACCAGACAGCTCGCGCTGCAGCGCAGCGAAGTCGGTCTCATGAGAGCTGTACTTGAGCTCCCTGGCGACCTTCGTCTGCTTGGCCTTCGCTCGGCCGCGCCCCATGGCTCGACCCCCTCGCACAGGGACGGGGGCGGCCGGGGGAACGGCGGCCCCACTCGTCTCGACAACTAGTTCCTGGTAACTACCGTACCGTGCCGATGGGGTTCCTCGCGACGCGGTAGGCGTGACACGTACCGCCAAATCTCCCGGCCGCCCCCGCGTGGAAGGATGCACAGGTGCCCAGACCGTTCGTCGCCTACCTGAGGGTGTACGAACCGTTATCGGCGTTGGACGCACCGCTAGCGGCGAAGGTCGAGAAAGCCCTGGAAAAGGGCCCTGTGGCCCGCTCGGACGCAGGAGACCGCGAACGCGAGCTGTGGTTGCGATCACAGTTGGGACGAAAGCTCCTCCCGGGCGAGTCGTCGGACGTCATGACGATCAGTCCGGCCGAGGTACCGACCTCCGACGCGGCCCGTGTCGGTCCGGGCCCGCTGGTCTGCCCGCTGGACATCCGCACGAGGTCCGCGGCCGCTCTGGTGGGCTTCCTGGCCTCCGCGCCGCCGATCCTCCAGGACGCCGCCCTCAACCTCTCCGCGGAGACGGTCCGTGCGCGCGCGTCCGCCGTGATGGCCGAGCTCTCCGCCGGCGCGGTCCACGTCATCTCCACGACCTGGACGGTGCCGCTGCCGTGGTTCGCCCTCGTCGACCCCGCCCAGCGCCGCGTGGTGCTGGCGAGCGCCCAGGACGACCCCGAACGGCAGGTGTCGTGGCGCGTGGCGATGGCGGACGCCCGGCGCAGGGTCGCGAGGGCGCTCAAGGTCGTCAAGGGCGCGCTGGGCGAGGACGGCCCCGCCACGATCCTCGCCGACACGGGCCGCTGGCTGGAGCACTTCCACCCGCACTCGGCCGTCGAGCTCGACTACGGCGGCCTGGTGCAGCTGCTCGAGGACAAGGACCTGCTGGAGGACTCGTCCGCGGCCGACGTGAACGCCATCGTCGACGCGCTGGAGTCCGGTGACGCCGAGGAGGTCGCGCTGCGCTACGAGGCGCTGCGCGAGTTCTGGGGCGAGTTGGCCGGCAGGGAACGCCACGGCTGAAGCAGCACCCGTGCGACCACCGCGCAGACCGCCGCCAGCACCATCGCCGCCGGCCAGCCCACGTGCACGGCGACGAAGGCCGCGACGAACGGCGTGATGGCGGCGCTCAGGTAGTTCGCCGAGTTCTGCATGGCGATCGCGGTGGCGCTGCGGCCCTCCGGCGCCAGCTCGCCGGCTTCTGTTACCGCCAGCCCGTTCCAGCACAGCGCGAACACCGAGGTGGGCACGAGCAGGGCGATCAGCACCGGCAGTGGCGCCTGGTCGACCACCGCGACCAGCGCGAACCCGCTCGCGGTGAGCAGTGAGACGATCTTCAGCGGCCCGATCCGGCTGCGCGCCCGGTCCGACCACACGCCGGCCGCGAGCCGACCGGCCCCGCCCAGCGTCTGGGCGACGGCGAACACCGCGGCGGCCGCCGTCACGCTCATGCCGCGGTGGTCGTGCAGGAGGGGCACGGTCAGCGCGGTGGCGGTGAACTGCGGAACCACGAGCAGTCCACTCGCGAGAGAGAGGCGCAGCAAACGGGGGTCCTTAAGCACCAGCCCGTGGTCCGAGCCCGCCCGGACCGCTCCCGGCGGTTCCCTGACCAGCAACGCCACCGCGAGCGCCACGAACGCCGTCACGCCTGCCAGCACGACGAACGCCGTGGGCACCCCGGCCGAGAGGGCGATGCCGGGCAGCACGGCCGCCGTGAGGGCCGCGCCGAGGGGCGTGGCCGTCTGCCGGACGCCCATCGCGAGACCGCGCGACTCCTTGCTGAACCACGACATCACCGCCCGGCCGCTGGCCGCGTTGACGCTGGCCCCGAACAGCCCGGCGGCGAGCAGCGCGAGTCCGGCGACCCAGGCGCCGCCCAGCGCCACGGACAGCAGGCACGCAGCGGCACCGAGGCCGCCGATGGTCATCACGAGCCGCTCGCCGCGCCGGTCCGCGACGACGCCCCACGGCACGAGAGCGATCATCGTGCCCAGGTTGACGGCACCGAGGAGCAGCCCCACCTGGGGCAACGTCAGGGAGAAGTGGTCGCGCAGCTGCGGGCTGATCGCCGGCAGGCCGAGGAAGACGGCCGCGTTCGTGCCCTGCGCCAACGCCCCCACGAACAGCACGACCCAGCGATACCCCATGAGGGCACGCTAGGTCGGCTGCTCAGAAAGTGGAACGGTCGTCCCAGACCGTGGGAGTCGGAGGGGGAACTCAGCTCTTGCGGCGGTGGTGCCCGCGCTCGGCGGCCAGCAGCTCGTCCACCGAGGCGCTGCCGCGCTGGTAGCGCGACGCGATCTCGGCGTTGAGCTTGTCCACCACCACCTGCACCTCACGGCGCCGCACCGACACCGACGCCTCTTCGGAGATCAACGTCTCCAGCACGTCGCCGAGGCGGTCGTCGGCCAGTGAGCTCACGTCCGAGAGGTCGACGTCGGAGATGAGCGCTTCCACGTGCCGTTGGTGCGCGTCGGCTCGTGACGGCTCATGGGTCTGGTACCGGCCGAGGCCTGTCGCCGGACCGACGGCGTTCGTGGAGAGGATCGTGGCCAGCTGTTCGACCACCGCCGACCCGCCGGAGCTGCGGCGCTCCTGTTCGGCGCGCACGATGTCGATCCGCGCGTGCAACAGCCGCCGCAGGTAGGACAGGTCTGTCTCTTCCTGCGCTGCCTCGTCGCGGAGTTCGCGCACCTCGACGAGCGGGCGCTGCTCGACGCCCTCCGTGTAGTCGGGGGCGAGCACCCTGTCGATTCGGCGGCGCCCGCCAGGACGCACCTCGATCACGTGTCCATCCTGCGGTAGATCCTCCTCACCCGCCAACACATGTCATGCACCAAACTTGTCTCAAATGTGCACGCCCAGCAGCTTGCGGGCCTCATCAGGTGACAGGGCGGGCCGCTGCGCGATCTTCGACAGACCCGCGGCTCGTGCCACGAGCTGTGCGTTGTCGCGCACCGGCACTCCCCGCGAGTAGCTGATCGTGTCCTCCATACCCACTCGGAGGTGGCCACCAGCCCCCAGTGCGGTGAACATCACCGGAAGCGTCGTGCGGCCGATGCCGGTGGCGGAGAACGTCGCGCCGTCGGGGAGGGCGTTGACCGCGGCGACCAGCGTCGCGACGTCGCCGGGCATCCCGCCGGGCACGCCCATGACGAGGTCGACGTGCACGTGGCCGCCCGCGGGCAGGCCGTGCTGGTCGAGCAGGCGCTTGAGCGACGCCAGCTGGCCGACGTCGAAGATCTCGTACTCCGGGACGATGCCGCGTTCCTGCATGCCCTTGTGCAGGGAGACGATGAACTCCCAGCGGTTCAGGAACACGTCGTCGCCGAAGTTGACCGTGCCCATCGTGCAGGACGCGGAGTCCGGCATCGCCTCGAGCACGCGCAGCCGGTCGTCCTCGGGGTCGTGCACCGACCCGCCGGTCGACAGCTGCACGACGAGGTTCGTCTCCGACCGCAGCGCCTCGACCGTGGCCTTCAACCGGCCGAGGTCGAGCGACGGCTTCGCGTCGTCGCCGCGGATGTGGACGTGGATCATCGCCGCGCCCACCTGCTCGCAGGTCTGCGCCGTCGCGACCAGCTCTTCCAGGGTCACCGGAAGCTGCGGGACGTCGGCTTTCGCGTGCTCCGCTCCGGTGGGAGCGACGGTGATGAGCGTGCCCAGGGACATGGGCGCGACTCTAGGGGCTCATCCCCTCAAGTTGCGAACAGCTTCCCGGCCCAGTCCTGGCGTGTCCGCCGGCACCGAGTCGGGGTCGATTCGTGCCTGGACCTCCCGTTCGGGAGCTCCGGCCACGAGCGTCGCCTCGACCGGTACGGACCGCTTGACCAGCGCCAACGCGATCGGGCCCAGCTCGTGGTGCAGCGCCACGCTGCCCACCCGGCCGACCGCGCGGCCGTCCAGCGTCACCGGGTCACCGGTCTCCGGCTGGGCGTCGGCAGAACCATCCAGGTGGAGTAGGAGCATCCGCCGCGGCGGGCGTCCCACGTTGTGGACCTTCGCGACGGTCTCCTGACCGCGGTAGCAGCCCTTGCTCAGGTGCACGGCGCTGTCGATCAGGCCGACCTCGTGCGGGATCGTGCGCTCGTCGGTGTCGACGCCCTGCCGGGCGCGCAGCGACTCGACCCGCAGCGCCTCGAACGCGTAGCTGCCCGCGGGGCGTGCGCCCGCGTCCGTGATCCGCTGCCACCACTGCGCCAGCTCGGCCCGCGGGACCAGCAGGTCGACCGCGTTCTGCCCCGGCCACGACGCCCGGCGCACGAAGCCCTCGCCCAGCGGCTCCGCGCCCGACGGCAGCGGGACGCCCAGCTTCTCCAGCACCGCGGGCGTCTGCGGCCCGGCGACGGTCAGCAGCGCGAACTCGCCCGTGGCGTCGCGCGGCTCGACCTTGGACCAGAAGACCATCTTCTTCAGGTACGCGAGCAGGTCGTCGACCTCCTCCACGTCCAGGAACACGGTGCCGCCGACGTTCGCGACCACCATGTGGTGCTCCAGCCGGCCCTGCGCGTCGAGGATCAGCGCCTCGGTGGCCCCGCCCTCGCCCAGCTGCTCGAAGTGCTGGCTCGTGAGCTGGTGCAGCCACGTCAGCCGGTCCTCGCCCGGGATCGCGATGACGCCGCGGTTCGAGCGGTCGACGACGACGGCGGTCCGGACGGCCGAGCGCTGTTCGGCGAACGGGTCGCCGTAGTGCCAGGCCACGCCCGCGTCGATCGACTCGTCGGGTGGCGGGACGGCTCCTGGGAGGCTCACTCGATCTCCTGCTCCTGCTCCAAGCAGTCGCGGCACGTGCCGGACAGCGCGAGGTGGCTTGCATCCAGTTCGAACCCGTCGCGGTCCCGCAATGTTCCGACCAGTGGCTCGAGGAGCTCCGACGGGATCTCCTGCACGCCGCCGCAGATGTGGCACACCAGGTGCACGTGCTGGTGCTCGTCGACCGAGTAGCTCGGCGCGCCGTGGCCCAGGTGCGTGTGCCGCACGAGCCCGAGCTTGTCGAGCAGGTCGAGCGTCCGGTAGATCGTCGTGATGTTGACCGTCGGCGCCGTCTCCTGGACGCGCGCGCAGATCTGCTCCGGAGTGGCGTGCTCCAGCGCCCTGACCGCGTCCAGCACGAGCTGGCGCTGCGGTGTCATCCTCATCCCGCGGTCGTGCAGCGTTTTCCGCAGGCCTCTTGCGGTCTCCACGGCAACCATGTTAGTTGCTGCTAGTAGTCTCGCCGCATGCGCGTGCTGGCACTGCTCGACGGAACCCTCGCTGACCCCGACTCGCCGCAGATCCGCGTCGACGACCTCGGGCTCATGCGCGGCGACGGCGTCTTCGAAACGATCCTCGTGGTCGGCGGGAAGCCCCGCGAACTGACGCCCCACCTCGACCGGCTCGACCGGTCCGCCGCCATGCTCGACATGCTGCCGCCTCCGCGCGCGGAGTTCGAGCGGGCGGTCGAGCTCGTCCTCGGCAACTGGGAGGGCAGCGGGGAGTTCGCCCTCAAGCTCGTCTACACCCGCGGCGTCGAGGGCGGTGACGGCACGCCCACCGGTTTCGCGCTCGGCATGGAGATCGGCGCGAAGGTGCTCAAGCAGCGCGCCGAGGGCCTGTCCGCGGTGACGCTCGACCGCGGCATCGACACCGACCTGGCCGACCGCGCGCCGTGGCTGCTGCTGGGCGCCAAGTCGCTGTCGTACGCGATCAACATGGCCGCGCTGCGCGAGGCCGAGCGCCGCGGCGCGTCCGAGGTCGTCTTCACGACGTCCGACGGCTCGGTGCTCGAAGGCCCCACGTCGACGCTGGTCCTGGTGCGCGGCAAGACGTTGGTGACGCCGCCGTCCGAGCTCGGCATCCTGCCCGGCACCACGCAGTACGCGTTGTTCCGCGCCGCCGAGCGCGCCGGCTGGACCGTCTCCGTGGAGCCGATCCAGGTCGGCGAGCTCTACGACGCCGAGGGCGTGTTCCTCGCGTCCAGCGTCCGCAAGATCACGCGGGTGACCGTGCTGGACGGCAAGCAGCTGCCCGACTCGTCGGCCCTGCTGACCGAGCTGCAGGGCCTGTACGAGTCCGAGTACTGATCTAGCGAAGACCCGCGTCGACCGCGGCCATCAACGGGCCGCGGTCACCGGACATCTCCCAGAACATCGCGCCCAGCAGGTTCTTCGACCTGAGCCACGCGGTCTTGCGCTGGATCGACCAGGCGTCGTCGAAGGTCCACCACTGGTTGCCGGTGTAGCAGGACGTCGCCACGGCCACCTCGTCGTGGAAGACGGTGCAGTTCGGCACCGAGGCGACGAGGTTGGCGTACCCGCGCGTGCCCGACTCCTCCGGGAACTGGCCCGGCGCCGCGCCTCCCGCGGCCTGCCACTCGCCGTTCTTGCCGCCGTTCACCACGTTCTGCCAGCCGCGTCCGTAGAACGCGAGCCCGAGCGTGATCTTGCGCGACGGCACCCCGGCGTCGAGGTAGGTCTGCACGGTGTTCTCGACGCTGAACCTGGTCGTGTACGGGTCGTCGGGGTCCGGGTACAGGTTGCCCTGGTGGCCGGTGCGGTTCGGCTCCCACGAGTTGTCGCTGCCGGAACCGTGGAAGTCGTAGCCCTGGACGTTGAAGATGTCCATCGACTGCGCCACCCGCCCGAGCTCCCAGCCAGCCGCGATCTTCGCCGGGTCGGCCGGGGTGAACGCGGTGATCTGGTAGCGCTTGCCGGTCGTGGTGCCCATCGCGTCGAGCTGCCGGCGGAACTCCTCGATCAGCAGAGTGTTGTTGACCTTGTCCTGCGGGCCGAAGTGGTTGCCCGCGTGGCCTTCGGCGCCGGGCCACTCCCAGTCGAGGTCGATGCCGTCGAAGATGCCCGCCGCGCTGCCGGGACCGCCGGCGCCGTTGTACACGGGCAGGTTGCCCTTGATGTAGACGTCGAGGCACGACGACACGAACTTCTTGCGTGAGGCGTCCGTCGCCGCGACGTCGGAGAAGTACTTGGAGTACGTCCAACCGCCGAGCGAGATCAGCACCTTGAGGTTCGGGAACTTCGCCTTGAGCTTCTTCAGCTGGTTGTAGTTGCCGCGCAAAGTCTCCCAGCCGCTGTCCGCCACGCCGTCGACGGACTGCGCCGCGCTCATCGGCCTGCTGTAGTCGGCCTCGGCGTCACCGGCGCCGTCGCCCTGGCTCGGGTCCTGCGGGTCCGGGCTCGTGCCCTTCGTGACGCCCTGCAGGCACGTCAGGTTGACCGGGTCGATGTTGCCGAACGCGTAGTTGACGTGCGTCATCTTCGCGGCGTCCATGTCCTTCACGAAGTATTGGCGCCCGTAGATGCCCCACTGCACGAAGTACCCGACGCGCGCGTAGCCGCTCACGATGTCGTTGGTGCGTTCCGTGAGCGCGTTGCTCGCCGCAGAGACGTTGTCGTAGATGTCCCGCGCTTTGATCGAGAAGGTGTAGCTCGTGGACGGCGCGAGGCCGCTCACCGTCGTCGTGGTGCCGCTGACCGTCTGCTTCACGGTCGAGCCGACGTAGACGTCGTAGTTGGCGACGCCCTTGTTGTCGGTGGAGGCGTTCCACGCCAGCGTGATGCTGCCCGCGTCCTTGGCCGTGGCACGGAGGTTGACCGGTGCCGTGGGCGGGGTGGTGTCGTCGGCCGGGTTGTTCGTCGTGACGCTGACGGCCGTGCTCGCCGGGCTTTGCGCGCCCTTGGAGTCCTTGGCGCGCACCGTGAACGAGTACGCGGTGTTCGGGCTCAGGCCCGTGATGATCGCGGACGTCGTGGTGGAGCTCGCGGCGAGGTTCGTGCCGTTGTAGACGTCGTAGCCGGTGACCGGGAGCGAGCCGGGCGTGGAGGCGTTCCACTGCAGGGTCACCGTGCGCGTGGTCTTCGTCGGCGACGTCAGGCCCGTCGGTGCGCTCGGCGGGGTGTCCGCGCTGCCGTCGCAGTTCGCGTTGTTGACGCGGCACGTCACCGGGTCGACGTTGGAGCTGATGGAGAACGACGGGCTGTACGGCTCGGTGCTCGCTCCGGCGTTGATGGTCTTGTTGTAGTAGACCGGCGTGACCGTGACCTGGTTGCCGTTCTGCGTCACCGTGCTGTTCTGGCCGTTGCTGACCGTCACGCCGTTGGGCAGCGTGAAGCTGATCGACCAGTCGGTGACCGCGGCAGAGCCGTGGTTGCGCACGATGAACTTCGCCGTGCCACCCGAGACCGAGTAGTCGGCCGTGAGTCCGGTCGGTATGGGTGCAGGTTCACCGCTGCCGTCGCACGCCATGTTGTTGATCGTGCACGTGGTCGGGTCGGCCGCCGCGCTCAACGTGAACGCCGGGCTGTAGGGCTCGGTGGTGCGGCCGGCGGGGAGGTTGTTGATGTAGAAGGCCGGAGTGAGGGTCACTCTCGTGCCGTTCTGGGTGATCGTGGCGTTCTGCGGGTTGGTCGCGGTCACGCCGGCGGGCAGGTCGAACTTGAGCGACCAGCCGTTGAGCGCGGCCGTGCTCGCGTTGGCGACCACGAACTTGCCGGTCGTGCCGGTGCGGGAGAAGGTCGCGGTGATGCCGGTGGCGGCTCGTGCAGGGACCGCCAGGGCCAGTAGCGCGACCAGAACTGCCAGCAGTGCAGGGATTCGGCGCATGCGGAACTCCAGTTTGGTAGAGGTTCCGCGGCGGCCTGGTTGTTACGGTATTTGGTCTGGACCATCCACGTCAACGGCCGTGCGGCTCAGTCGGCCGGGCGGAACCGGACCTGCGTGCCCG